>NZ_BAAGGY010000004.1:0-163982 GCF_054658635.1 Agathobaculum sp. TL06 | reverse complement strand
TCGCGGAGGCGGCGAAGCGGCTGTATGCGTTGGTGCTGGACATCGCGGGCGGCAGACCCTCCAAAACCGAGCTGCTGGGCTACCGTGAAATCGCCATCTTCAAAAACGGCGTTACGCTGTAAATAAACACGGCCGGCGCTTTTGCCGCCGGCCGGACTGTCGAAAGCGGATTGCAACGGGAGGAGGAAGGTGCTATACTGGTAAACACCATGTAGGGAAACATGAGGAGAGGAAGCGGTGTTTATGCCAGAAACCATCAAAATCCTGCATTTCAGCCCAACCGGCGGGACTCGGCGCGCGGCGCTGCTGCTCGCAAAGGGGATCGCACCCAACGTGCGGGAGTATGATCTCTGTGATCCGCAGGCTGAGCCGTCGGCATTTCATCCGGACGACGTGGCACTGGTTGTCGGCCCTGCTTACGGCGGGCGGCTGCCGGCCCTGATGACCGAACGGCTGAAAAAATGGCAGGGCAACGGCGCGCGGGCGGTGGCGGCCGCGGTGTACGGTGGCAGGGCCTATGAGGACACGCTGATCGAGCTGAGCGATCTGCTGCGCGGGCAGGGATTCCGCGTTATGGCAGCGGCTGCGCTGCTGGCGGAGCATTCGATCGTACATATTGCCGCCGGACGTCCGGACGAACAGGACGCGCGGCAGCTCGGCGCGTTCGGCAGGCAGATCGCGGCGAAGCTGGACCACGGCCCGCAGGAGGAGCCTGCCGTGCCGGGTAGCCACCCCTATAAGGAGTGGAGCGGCATGCCCGCCGCGCCGCAGGTGTCGGAAGCCTGCACCGGCTGCGGCCTGTGCGCGGAAAAATGTCCCGCACGGGCGATCCCGACCGGACAGCCGGATACGACCGACCCGTCGCGCTGCATCCTGTGCATGCGCTGTGTCGCCATCTGCCCGCAGCAGGCCCGCGCCCTGCCTGCCCCGATGCTGGAAGCGCTGCGGAGAAAGCTGGCGCCGTTTGACGCAGAGCAGCGTGAGAACGAGCTTTTTCTGTAAAAAAACACGGCTGACCCAAACGGTCAGCCGTGTTTTTGGTTGGGTTGGCATGATTCGCCGGCCGCCGCCGCGTCAAAGCAGGGCGGCAGCAGATTGGTCATGCTTCGCAGGCTGATGCCCAGGGTGGAAAGATTGTGCAGCATGGCCGACGCGGCCGGCATGAGCACGCCCGCCGCGCCCAGGACGATCAGCATGCCGTTGAAGCCGATCACGAACCGGTAATTGGCGTGGATGCGGCGCATCAGCCCCTGCGCGACCCGCCGCAGCGCGACCAGCTCGAACAGGCTGTCCGCCGCGATGGTGACGTCCGCGATCTCACGCGCGATCGCCGCGCCATCGCTGATTGCAATGCCCACGCTGGCGGCGGACAGGGCGGGCGAATCGTTGATACCGTCGCCCAGCATGATGACCGTGCGGCCGGCGGCGCGTTCGGCCTCTACAAAATGCGCCTTGTCCTCGGGCAGGACCTCTGCGCGGTAATCGTCCACCCCGACCTGCGCCGCAATCGCGGCCGCGGTGCGCTCGCTGTCACCGGTCAGCATGACGGTGCGCCGGATGCCGCGCGCGCGCAGCGCCTGTATCGCGGCCTTTGCCTCGTCGCGGAGTGGGTCCGCGATGCAGATAACCGCCGCCAGTTCGCCGCCGATGGCGAGATACAGGTGGGAGAATTCCGCGGGAAGCGCGTCAAACGCCGCCTGCTCTCCGGCGGGGATTACGGTTTTTTCATCCTCAAAGACAAAGTGCGCGCTGCCGATGATGACCTTTTCCCCGTCCACCGTGCTGGAGATACCGTGCGCGACCAGATATTCGACCTGGGAGTGCATTTCCTCGTGGGCGAGCCGGCGCTCCCTGGCGGCGCGCACGACCGCGTTGGCCATGGAATGCGGGAAATGCTCCTCCAGGCAGGCGGCGACGCGCAGCATTTCGGCCTCGCTGCGCCCGCCGAACGGAATGACCCGCGCGACAACCGGACAGGCGTGGGTCAGCGTGCCGGTTTTGTCAAACACAATCGTATCCGCGCCTGCGACCGCTTCCAGAAATTTGCCGCCCTTGACCGTGATATGGTAGGCGCTTGCCTCGCGCATGGCGGACAGCACCGCCAGCGGCATCGCAAGCTTGAGCGCGCAGGAGAAGTCCACCATCAGGACGGACAGCGCGCGCGTGACGTTTCGCGTCAGCAGGAAGCTGAGCGCGCTGCCGGCGAGCGTATAGGGGACCAGGCGGTCGGCCAGACGGGAGGCTCTGCTTTCCGCCGTGGATTTGAGCCGTTCGGACTGCTCGATCATGGAGACGATCTTGTCATAGCGGCTTTCGCCGGAATGCTGGGTGACGCGTAATACGCATTCGCCCTCCTCGACGACCGTTCCGGCGTAAACGGCCGTACCCGGGCGCTTGGCGACCGGCATGGATTCGCCGGTCAGGGACGCCTGGTTAACCATGACCTCGCCCTCGACGATCGTTCCGTCAATCGGGATCACGCCGCCCATGCGGACCGCAATGCAGTCGCCCGCGCCGATCTGACCGAGTGGGATGAGGGTTTCGGTATCGCCGTCCTTGCGCCAGACGCGGTCCACGCCCAGCGCCATGCAGCGGGCCAGGTCGTCAACCGACTTTTTGTGCGTCCACTCCTCCAGCAGCTCGCCCAGCTCGAGCAGGAACATAACCGAGCCGGCCGTGCCGAAGTCGCGGCGGGCGATCGAGATGCCGATGGAAAGCGCGTCGAGCAGTTCAACGTGCATGCGGCGGCGCAGCAGGCAGCGCAGGCCGCGCCGCAGGAAGGGAAAGGAAACCCAGCAGATCCGCGCGATTTGAAGCGGGGAGGGCAGGAACAGGCTGCAGGCCGCTTTGACCAGCACCTTGCCGACCAGCTTTTCCTGATACTGCCGGTTGAGCATGCGGCTGCTGTGCAGGGGGGCGAGCGCCGCGACGCGCGGGTCCTGATAGGAGAAGCGGCCGATCGCCTCCAGCACGGCTGCGCGGCCGCCCTGATAGCGGATCACGGCGCAGCGGGTGCGTTCATGGACTGCGGCCTGCGCCACCCCCGCGCAGGACTGCAGATAGGCTTCCAGCAGGTCGGCCTGCTCCGGCGTCATCCGCTTTTGGGCAAGACGGACGCGCAGGCGCCCGCTGCTTTCGTGTAAAATGGTTGCTTTCATTGCTTGACCTCCAAAACGGGAAAAAGAGGGCCGCCTATGCGCCCCTCTTTGACAAACGGGTTGTAATCAGCCCTGGGTTTCCGCGGCGGTATCCGCAACGGCCTCTTCCTGCGCCGTGCGGGCCTGGTTGATATCCTGCGCGGAGGCCAGGATGTCGGCCGCGTTCTCCTGCACGGTGTTGACCGTGGTCATGACCGATTCCTTCACCCGCAGCGCGGCGGCGGTGGCATGGGTATAAACGTTTTTGGCGTCCTTGCTGGACAGCAGTTTGATACCGGCCGAACCGAACAGCGCGCCGCCGACAAACAGGGCGATATCCTTGCAGTATTTCTTCATAAATGCTTCCTCCTTATCACTTGCGCCTGTAGCCTGTAATCATGACCATGACCATGCAGATCACAGCGCCCCAGGCCCAAAACCGATGTTGTTTCAAGGCGAACACCTCCTGGATGGGTCGTTTCCCGTTAGGGATAAGCATAGCATATCCGTTCGGCAAATTCCACCGGATTTGGACGGGGATAAACGGTTTTAGACATTTTTCTCGGCCGCAATGCGGCGGTAGCGGGAGGGGGGAAGATGGTACAGGCGGCGAAACGCCACGCCGAACTGGCTGACGCTGCCGTATCCCACGGCAACCGAAACCTGCATCACGGACAGGGAGGAGGAGAGCAAAAGCTCGGCCGCGCGCTGCAGCCGCTGCTGCTGGAGGTATTGGTGGAGCGGCTGGCCGTATAGCTGCCGGAAGCAGCTCTTGAGCGAGGTGGGGGAGATATGGAACTGCTGCGCAAGGCGGCTGATCGTCAGATGCTCCGCGAGGTGCTCCAGCATATAGGCATGAACCTGCTGCACGACGTCCGTCAGGTATTGATCGTAGTAGTCTGCGGCTGCCGGAGAGACCAGCGGGCTTTGGCGGCACAGAAGATACAGCAGTTCCACCGCCTTGAGTGTGCAGTACTGCCCGCGATCGGAAGCGGGCAGGTCCCTGAGCGCGGAGAACACCGCGTTGCCCCAGGCGCTGCCGCGCACCGCCGCGCAGTCGTGATGCGCTGCCATCAGCACGCCGACCTGGCGGGTGTCTAACGTCAGGCCGCCAAACAGGGCGCAAAGCTCCCGCAGGCTGTGCCGGGCCTCACAGCCGACGACCGAGACAAGGACGCCCGCAAAACGGCTGTCCGCAAACTGGACGGACCGAACCTGCGCGGGATCGGAAAGCAGCAGGATCTCCCGCGGTTTGAGCCTGACCTGCCGGCCGTCCGCCAAAGAAAGCAGCAGCCCGCCGCGGCAGCAGTACAGCGTTTCAAAGTGCGGATGTGTGGGGCGGGCGGAAAAGCATTCCGGCGGCGCGCAGTCAAAATCGCAGACGCGTACGCCGGACATGGGGGCGGTCCAGCGGATATGGCCGGACGAAAGTCCGGCATTCGATAATTGTTCCAACAGCGCTTCCAGCATGCCGATCCTCCACAGAAAAGTTCGCGGTGGCTAACTATTGGTTAGCTAAAACTAACTTACAGTCAGAATTATACGCCAAAACAGCGGGGCTTGTCAAGGATTGGATAATACAAAAAGCGGACGCCCCGATCGGGGCGTCCGTCTGGCCGTCTGGCTGCTTACAGGGTAAGGGAGGGAGCGGCGTAAACGCGCGCCTGCAGCTCGCTGTTGAGCATGTAGAGCGCCTTGGCGTCGCTGCCGAACAGCTCCATCTTGGTGATGAGGTCGGAGGAATTTTTTTCCTCCTCGCCCTGCTCCTTGACGAACCAGTCAAGGAACTGAACAGTGCGGAAATCGTTTGCCGACTGGGCGGCTCCATAAATGGTGTTGATTAGTGCGGTGACGTACTGTTCGTGCTCGTATGCGACCTGCAGCGGGTCCATCAGCGTGGAGAACGCCTTGTCCGGCTTGGCGATCGCTTCCAGCGTGACCTTCTGGTTATTGTTGTGCAGGTACTGATAGATCAGCATGGCGTGGTCCTGCTCCTCCCTGGCCTGGATTTCGTACCAGTTTGCAAAACCGTCTAGCCCTTTGTCGGAGTAGAAGTTGGCGATGTCAAGATACAGATAGGCGGAATAAAATTCCTTGTTGATTTGGTCGTTGAGCAATTCGGAAACCTTGCGATCCATTTTAAGTAACCTCCTCAGAGCGGGGATGGAATAAACCATCTCAAATATTAATTGATATTATATATCAATTATAACACATCCGCACCCGCTGTCAAGAGAAAAAACGGAAATACTGGCGCGGGAAAGAGAAGCATGAATTTATTTTACGAAATAAGAAAAATGTGGTATACTAAAAAAACAAGAAAAATGGAACGAGGGGAAATATGAAAGAAATACTCAAAAAATGGAATGACATCAGCCTGGTCAAACGGATTATCTGCGGTTTGGCGGTCGGCATCCTCCTCGGGGTGGTCGCGCCGCAGCTGACGGCGCTCTCCCTGCTGGGCGACCTGTTTGTCGGCGCGCTGAAGGCGGTCGCGCCGCTGCTGGTCCTGTTTCTGGTCATGGGCGCGCTGTCCAACCACAAAGAGGGCAAGCAGACCAACATGAAAAGCATCATCGGTCTGTATCTGCTGGGTACGTTCCTGGCAGGCTGCGTGGCGGTTGTGGCGAGCTTCCTGTTCCCGATCTCGCTTACGCTGGCGGAAAGCGCTTCCGATGTGGCGCCCCCGGGCGGTATCGGCGAGGTGCTGCACACTTTGATGATGAATCTGGTTTCCAACCCGATCAGCGCCCTGGCGGACGCCAACTATATCGGCATTCTGGCCTGGGCGGTGTTGCTCGGCATTGCGCTGCGCAAGGCTTCGGACGGCACCAAGCGTGCGATCGGCAATATTGCGGATGCGATTTCGCAGATCGTCCGGTGGATCATTAACTGTGCGCCGTTCGGCGTAATGGGCCTGGTTTTCACCACGATCTCCGAGCAGGGAATCGATGCCCTGCTCAGCTACGGCAAGCTGATCCTGCTGCTGGTCGGCAGCATGGCGTTCGTGGCGTTTATCGTCAACCCGATCATCACCTTTATCGGCATCCGCAAAAACCCCTATCCGCTGGTGCTGAAGTGCCTGAAGGACAGCGGCATCACCGCTTTCTTTACGCGCAGCTCGGCCGCGAATATTCCGGTCAACATGAAGCTGTGCGAGGAGCTGGGGCTGGACCGCGATACCTATGCGGTATCCATCCCGCTGGGCTCCACGATCAACATGGGCGGCGCGGCAGTCACGATCTCCATACTCGCGCTTGCCGCGGCGAACACCATGGGCATAGAGGTGGATTTGGCGTCCGCAATCGTGCTGAGCGTGCTCTCCGCGGTCAGCGCGTGCGGCGCATCCGGCGTGGCGGGCGGCTCGCTGCTGCTGGTCCCGCTGGCCTGCAGCCTGTTCGGCATCCCGAACGATATCGCGATGCAGGTAGTGGGCGTCGGTTTTATCGTCGGCGTGATCCAGGATTCCTGCGAGACCGCGATCAATTCCTCGACCGATGTGCTGTATACCGCGGTCGCGGAGTATGCCCAAAAGCGCAAGCTGCAGAAAAACTAAAGACAAGCCGGAAAGGGCCTGCTTTGCACAAGCAGGCCCTTTTTTGGCGAAAAACGATGAAAGGGTCAACCTCCTCACGATACTATGGAGCCTGCAAGCAGAAAAGGAATGACGATATAGAAATATCCTGATATAATGTGTGTAAATAGGAATTATGGAGGGGATAAAATGCTTGAAAATATGCCATCTCAATCAATTATGGCTGAATTGCTCGGACAATCTCTGTTTGAAGTCTGGCAAGCGTTATGCCTGACTATTGAAGAAAAATACGAAATGGAACGGGTATGGAATACTGGCGGTAAAAAGTGGGTCTACGAGTATAAATATCGCAGGGGCGGGAAAACGCTTTGCTGTTTATATGCAAAAAGCAACTGCGTAGGCTTCCTGATTATCTTTGGAAAAGAGGAAAGAGCAAAGTTCGAGGCGATAAGAGGTTCTCTTTCTAACGCTGTTTGCAGGCAATATGATGAAGCAGAAACCTATCATGATGGGAAATGGATCATGTTTGAACCGACGGATCCCGCTGAATTCGATGATTATATGAAATTATTGGCTATTAAGCGGAAACCAAATCGGAAATAAGAATTCCATATGGCAAAAGCGTTCTCCCAAAAGATGAAAATTTGCGGGAGGATGCATGTAATGAAAAAGCGACAGGGGACGGAAGCAGATGCTTCCGTCCCCTGTCTGGAAGAGAAGAGGATGTGCGGTGGAGAAGGGAGGCTTCAGGCGCCCCCAGGCTCCAGCAGAAAGTTCTGCACCGCGGTCGCGGCGCCGCCGATGAATTCCTTGCGGGGGGCGAGGGAGCTTTGCTCGAAAATGTCCGTGGACAAAAACGGGTTGATTTTGGACACCTGCTGGATGAACGTTTCCATCACAAAGGGGCATTCGAAAATCTCGCCGAACAAAATGACCTTATTGGGCGCGAAAACCGAGATGGCGTTGTTGATGCCGATGGAGAGGTCATAGATCAGGGTGGTCAGATAGCTGCGCAGCTCCGGACAGTCCAGCCCAAGGTATTTGCGGATGTTATGGATGGTCGGCTGGCCGTATTCGAGCAGGGCGCCGCGGATAACCGGCGAGCTTTCCTGCAGCGAGAGGATTTTTTCGGTGATCTGGTTTAAGTGGACGCCGGTTTCCAGGCAGCCGGTTTTGCCGCAGCGGCACACTGTGGTCGAGCCGCGGTAAAAATAGGTATGTCCGATCTCCGAGGACTGGTAATTCGCGCCTTTATACAGCGCGCCGTTGATCGACGCCGCCGAGCCGACGCCCGGCCCCCATTTCACGACCATGGTATTGGCGGTGTATTTTGCCGTGCCGTAAAGGTTTTCCGCGTTCAGGAACGAGCAGACGTTGCTTTCCACACAGACCGGAAACGGGAGCAGCTCCTCCAATATCTTCTGGATAGGCACCTCCTGCCCGTGAAAAACATGGAAAGGATGCAGGGCGATGCCCTCGTTGTGGTTGACCGGACCGAGGATTTCCACGCCGATGCCAAGGATATCCTTGTTTTTGAGCTTGGTTTTCCAAAGCAGCAGTACGATCCGGTTGGCAATATCCTGAAAGGCGTCCGGCACATCGAGCGCGGGGTCGATTGCGAAGTGTTCGAGCACAAGCGGCTCCCCCATCAAATTGGTGATCGCAATGGTGCTGCCGGTGTAGTGGATATTGACGGAAATAACGTATTTATAGGTCTGATTGATGGACAACAGGCTTTTTTTGCGGCCCAGACTGGAGGAGGCTTCTTTCCCCTCCTCGATGATGATGCCACGGCTGATGAAGTCGCCGCAGATCGAGGTCAGCGTGGCGGTCGTGAGACGGAGCCGGCTGGCCAGGTCGGTCCTCGACATTGCGCCTTCCGTCAGCAAAAGCCACAAAACATGGGAACGATTGACCTGTTTTACATTACTCATGTTGATTCCAAGAGGGCGCATAAGCAAATCTCCTAAGCTATCAATAGAATTCCGGCGCCGCGTCTGCGGCAGGGCAGGGATTACACACCGGCATAGGCGCTGAAGCCGCCGTCCACGGGCAGCACGATCCCATTCACATATCCCGCCGCCTGCGGGGAGAGCAGGAAGAGCAGCGCGCCCGTCAATTCAGAGATATCCCCGAACCGGCCCGCCGGTATGCCGGACAGGATCTTCTCCGCACGCGGGGTAAACGAGCCATCCGCGTGGAGCAGGTTGGGGCGGTTCTGGTTGGTGATAAAGAAGCCGGGGGCAATCGCGTTGACCCGAATGCCCGCCCTGGAGAAGTAGACGGCCAGCCATTGCGTGAAGTTGGAAACAGCGGATTTGGCCGCGCTGTAGGCCGGCAGCTTGGTCAGCGGCCGGATGGCGTTCATGGAGGAGATGTTGATGATGCAGCCATCTTTGCGGCCGGTCATGTCGGCGGAAAAAATCTGGGAGGGCAGCACCGTGCCGATAAAGTTAAGGTCGAACACCCGTCGGAAGCCGTTCAGGTCAAGCTGAAAAAAGGTTTTGAGCGCCGGCTCCACCGCTTCGGGGCGGAAATATTCGTCCTCCGTATTTCCATCCGGCTGGTTGCCGCCCGCGCCGTTAATCAGGATGCTGCAGGGGCCGTGCGCGGCCAGAATCTGCGCGTGTACGCTTTCGAGCTGCGCCTTGTCCAGCACATCGGCCCGATAGGCGTATGCACGGTATCCTGCGGCGGTCAGCGCGTCCGCCGCAGCCTGCGCCGCGGGCAGGTTGATATCCAACAAGCACACGGTCGCATGCGCCTGTGCGAGCGCGCCCGCGAAATGGCTGCACATGATGCCGCCGGCGCCGGTGATAACGGCGGTGCGGCCGCTCAGGTCCAGGGGGAACGGGTTGGGCGTGAGCATGAAATTCAGCTCCTTCTTTTGTTCTAATTTTATTATATCAATATAATTAAAAAAATCAACATAGCAGCTAATCAGAAAATCAAACGGAAATATTGTGCGGTATATACAAAAACATAAAAACAAATATATTGCTTTTGATAAATTGACACAAATGGAAAGAATCGCTATAATAAGAGCATACAAATTAGTTAATTCAATTAATTAATTTGAAACGAAATGTAGAGAAGGAAGAAGGAGGACACTATGAAAAGGTTAATCGCATTGGCATTATCACTCTCAATGGCAGTTTCTCTGACAGCCTGCGGTGGCGGAGACGACGCTGCGGGCGGCGATTCCGGAAGCCGTTCACTGACGGTCAGCGGCCAGCCCTATTCGCACACACTCCCCGCTTACATCGGCCTGGAGGAAGGACAGTTTGAAGAAGTGGGGCTGGATGTGGAACTGATTATGTTCACGGGCGGCAATGTGCAGAACGAAGCGCTCGGCGCGGGCGAATGGGACGTTGGCTGCTACGGTTCGCCCCCGTCCATCACCGGCGGCATTGCCTACGGCGCCAAGGTGATCGGCTTCGGCTCGCCGGATACGGAAGCGGTCACGATCTGGGCGAGAAGCGACAGCGATATCGCGCAGATTCAGGGTCAGGTCGCGGGCTATGACGAGATTTACGGCAATGCGGATACCTGGCGCGGCAAGACCATCCTCTGCCCGCTCGGTACCTCGGCGCACTTCACTCTGGTCGCAACGCTGGAAAAGCTCGGCCTGACGACCGAGGACGTCAGCATCATCGACATGGGCGTTGCCCAGGCGTACACGGCGTTTAAGGCCGGCGAGGCTGACATTGTCTGCCTGTGGGACCCGCAGGGCTTCGACGCGGAGAACGAGGACTGGGTCTGCATTTCCTCCGGCAAGGCGACCGGCGAGGACCAGCCGACCGTTATCGTCGCCTCTGAGGAAGCGATCGAGACCAAGCATGACGAGATTCTGGACTTCCTGGACTGCTATTATCAGATCTGTGAGAAGTACGCGGACGATCTGGACGCATACGGACAGTACATGATGGATATCGGTCTGGACAACGGTGTGGAGCAGACCCTGGAGATTGCCACCCGCTGCGCAGAAAAGCGCCCGCTGTCCACGCTAGACGACGAGATCGAATGGTTCTCCGGCGAAAAGGGAACCCGCTATGTCGATACGACGATGGAAAACCTGATGGACTTCTTCGTACAGACCGGCTCGATCGAAGAATCCGATAAGCAGTACCTGATCGAAAACAACTTTATCGACGACACCTTCATTCGAGAGCTTGCCGAGCGTCATGGCAAGACGATGAACTGACAACCCAAACACGTTTGTTGGCAAAGGAGGGGGGCTCTCCGCCCCTCTCCTTTTTGCAAATCATCAAGTGAGGCAGGCTGGTGGATTATGAAACAAAACAAAAAACTCAAGCTGGTGCTGTTGAGCATACTGGGCCTGGTCCTGTTTTTCGGCATATGGGAATGCAGCGTCCGGTTCGGCCTGGTATCCGAGCGCACGCTGTGCGCGCCCTCCACAGCGCTGGAAACCCTGTTCACCAAAATGGTCGAAAAGAAGCCGGACGGCGCGACCATTCCGGTGCATTTCCTGGCAAGCATCAAGCTTTCTTTGAGCGGCTTCCTGCTGGCGATCGTCATCGGCATCCCGCTCGGCTTGTTCATGGGATATTATAAGGTGCTGGACTCGCTGTTCACCCCTCTGTTTGAGATCATTCGCCCGATCCCGCCGATCGCATGGATCCCGATCATTATCCTGACCATGGGCATCGGCTTTAACGCAAAGGTATTCATCATATTTGTATCAGCGTTTGTGCCATGCGTGGTCAACTCGTATCTGGGTATCAAGCTGACCAACCAGACGCTGATTAACGTGGCGAAAACGTTCGGCGCCTCGCGATGGCAGGTGTTCACAAAGGTATGCATCCCCTCGTCCATGAACATGGTGTTCACGGGCATACGCATATCGCTCGGCAACTCCTGGTCCACGCTGGTCGCGGCGGAAATGCTCGCCTCCACGCAGGGCCTCGGCTATATGATCCAGATCGGCCGCTCGCTTAGCCGGCCGGAGATCATCATTGTCGGCATGGCGGTCATCGGCGTCACCGGCGCCATCATGAGCGGGCTGCTCAGCCTCTGTGAGAAAAAGGTTGCGCCCTGGAGGTATAAGTGATGAAAAATATCAAATGGGTGAATATACTGCTGTCCGTCTGCTCGATCGGCATTTTCGTTGTCCTCTGGGTGGTCCTGGCCGGACAGGAAGGCTCGATGGTACCGACGCCGGCGGCAACGCTGGAGAAATTCCTGCAGATCATGGCCGACCCGATCGCCAACGCGACGCTGCCGGCGCATATCTGGGCCAGCCTGCAGCGCGTGCTGATCGCGTTCTTCTTCGCGGTTGTGCTGGGCGTTGCGCTCGGCATCAGCATCGGCTGGAGCAAGGGCTTTAACGCGTTTTTCGGGCCGCTTTTCGAAATGCTGCGCCCGATCCCGCCGATCGCATGGATCCCCGTAATTATCCTGTGGTTCGGCATCGGCGAGCTTTCCAAATGGGTGATCGTATTCATCGGCTCGTTCGTGCCGATCGTGCTGAACACCAGCGCGGGCATCCGCGCGATCGACCCGCTGATGATCAGCGCGGGCAAGGTGCTGGGCGCGAACCGCAAGCAGCTTTTGGTTGACGTGGCGTTTCCGGCCACCATCCCCGCTATCCTGGCCGGCATCCGCACCGCGCTGTCGAGCGGCTGGATGTGCGTGGTCGCGGCGGAAATGATCGTAGCGCGGCAGGGCGTCGGTTTCCTGATCGTCCGCGGGCAGGAGAGCGGCGACACGGCGCTGATCGTCGTCTGCATGCTGGCAATCGGCGTGGTAAGCTTCCTGCTGTCCACGATACTGCAGAAAATGGAAGGAGTGCTTTGCCCGTGGCAGTTCTCAGAGACAAAATTGTGATCAAAAACCTCTCCAAAACATTCACTTCCAAAAAGAACTCGGTAGAGGTTTTGAAGGATATCAACCTGACGGTGAAGGAAAACGAATTCCTCGTGATCCTGGGGCCGGGACAATGCGGCAAAACCGTTCTGCTGAACATCCTTGCCGAGCTGGACGAGCAGACCTCGGGTACGGTGGAATTTGCGGACGGGCGGCCCAAAATGGGCGACCTGGGTCTGGTGTTCCAGCGCTACGCGCTTTTCCCGTGGAAATCGGTCATGGGCAACGTGGAGATGAACCAGAAGCTCAAGGGCGTGGATAAGGCCACCCGTCAGGCAAACGCGCAGAAATATATCGACCTGGTCGGGCTGCAGGGCTTTGAAAAGGCGCTGCCCAAGCAGCTCTCCGGCGGCATGAAGCAGCGCGTGGGCATCGCGCGCGCCTATGCCAGCGAGTCCGATATCATGCTGATGGACGAACCGTTCGGCGCGCTGGACGCGCAGACCCGCTATTCCATGGAGGACGAGATCCTCAAGATTTGGGAGAAGAACAAGCGCACGGTCATCTTCGTCACCAACAACGTGGAGGAGGCCATTTACCTGGGCGACCGGATCATCCTGCTCGGCGGCCATCCGACCAGCGTGAAGAAGGAATACATACCCGACATGCCCAGACCAAGAAACTATACCGATCAGGCATTCCTGCGGCTTCGTAACGAAATCGTGGCGGATACCGATCTGAGCCTGTAACGCAGGGAGGTATCCGTATGAGCGATCAAGTAAAGGTAAAGGTCAGGAACCTGACAAAATGCTTTGGCGACCTGAAAGTGCTGGACAATATCTCGTTCGATATCAATAAGGGCGACTTTGTCTGCATTGTCGGCCCGACGGGCTGCGGCAAAACGACGTTCCTCAACCTGCTCGTCAAGCTGATCGAGCCGACCGAGGGGCAGATCCTGATCGACGGCGAGCCGGCGGACCCGCAGAAGCACAACCTCTCGTTCGTGTTCCAGGAACCGTCCGCGTTCCCGTGGCTGACGGTCGAGCAGAACATCCGCTTCGGGCTGGAAACCAAAAAGGTCGAGGAAAAGGTGATCAAGCAGCGCACGGATGAAATTCTGGAGCTCCTCGGCCTGGAAAAGGCGCGCAACGCCTATCCGCATGAGCTGAGCACCTCGACCGAGCAGCGCATCGTTATCGGGCGCAGCTTCGCGCTGCACCCCGACCTGCTGCTGATGGATGAGCCGTACGGCCAGATGGATATTAAAATGCGGTACTATCTGGAGGACGAGGTCATCAAGCTGTGGCAGGCGACCGGAAGCACGGTCATTTTCATCACGCACAACGTGGAGGAGGCGGTCTACCTCTCCAACAAGTGCCTGATTTTGTCGCAGAAGCCGACAACGGTCAAGGAAGAGCTGAAGATCGACCTGCCCCGCCCGCGCGATATCGCGAGCGAGGAATTCATCCGCCTGCGCGAATATGTAACGAGCCAGATCAAATGGTGGTAAGGGGCGAGGCGACATGAAAGGAAGACCGGTCTTCCCCGTGCTGCTCCTTGCCGTGATCTGGGGTACCTATTATGTGGCGAGCCAGCAAACGGTGGCGGGCATGTCCGTGTTTTCGATGGGCGTATACATCCGCCTGATCGTCATGGTGTTCCTGACTGTGCTGATGGCGCTGCGCGGGGAGTTGAAGCTCCTGCTGCAGGTGCGCTTTGTCTGGCCCAAGCTGGTGACGATCGGCGTGCTGGGCTTCCTGCTGGATGCGACCGCGTTCGTGGGCCTGTCGCTCGGCAGCGCCAGCACGGGTACGGCGCTGCTCAAGTGCGATATCCTGATGGTGGCGGTGATCTCCGCCGTGATCTACAAGACGCGGCTGAGCTGGAAGCAGTGGTGCTGCATCGTGGTCATGCTGCTGGGCGTGTTCATCACGATGGGGCTGAACCCGGCCCATCTGGAGCTGTTCAACCTGGGCAACCTGTTCTATCTGCTCAGCGCGCTCTTTGTGTCGATCAACGCGTTTGTCATCAAAAGCGCGCAGCACGACAAGCGCAACCCCGTGTGCGACAATGTTGTGGCGTACTACAATAATTTTGTCTGTATGCTGTGCTTTATCGCGGCATCCGCCGCGGCGGGCAGCCTGGGCGAGATCATGAACTGTATCCGTACGCCTTATTATGGCTGGATGCTGCTGCTCGCCAGCGTGGGGCAGACGCTGGTCTACATTGTTTACTATTACGACCTGCGGCGGTTCCCCGTATGGTTTGTCAAGGTGTTCCTGCTGTTCATGCCGGTCGTGGCGTCGCTGATCTGCTTTTTCGCGTTCGGGGAAAAGCTGACCGCGGTGCAGCTTGGCGGCATGGCGGTCATCCTGGCCGGCGCGCTCGGTATCCTGATGGAGCAGCGCAAAAACGAGACGGGCAGCATGGAACCTGTTGAGGAAAGAGGGTAAATTTCAAAATGGAAAAAGCGTTTCATTACTACATGCCAGTCAAGATCCTGTTTGATTACGGGGTCTCGCAAAAGATGGCGTCGTACATTGCGGGCGAAAACGTGCTGATTATTTCCGACCCGTTCCTGTACCAGAACGGCGTGGCGCAGCGGATCGGCGAAAGCCTGATCGGCAAAACCGTCGGCTATTTCAGCGATATCGAGCCGAATCCGTCGTGTGAAAGCGTGGATGCCGCGGCCGCGGCCGCGCGCGCGCTGAAAGCGGACTGCGTGATCGGTCTGGGCGGCGGCAGCTCGATGGACGTTGCCAAGATCGTCGCCTGCCTGACGCGGGACGAGGGCAGTATCTACGACTATTACAGCGGCGGCACTAAGACCTTTTCCGAGCGCAAAACCATGCTGATCTGCGTACCCACGACCGCGGGTACGGGCAGTGAGGTCACGAACGTCGGCGTGTTTACGAATAAAAAGGCCGGCATTAAAATGCCGCTCGTTACCGACCGCTTCTGGGCGGATTACGCGGTGATCGATCCGGAACTGACCTATTCGCTGCCGCCCGCCGTGACCGCTTCGACCGGCATGGACGCGTTCTGCCACGCGATCGAGGCGTATTGGAACAAGGAGAGCCAGCCCATGTGCGATATGCTGGCGATGGGCGCGATGCAGCTCATCCTCCGCTTTATCAAGCGGGCGTACGACGACCCGAACGATCTCGAGGCGCGCGGCGCCATGATTAAGGCGAGCATGATCGCGGGTGTGGCGTTCAGCCAGACGCGCACGACCGGCATCCACGCGCTCAGCTTCCCGCTGACCACCGAGTACCACGCCAGCCACGGCACCGCCTGCTCGATCACCCTGCCGGCGTTCATCCGCCTGTGCAGGGAAGGGGCGGCGGAAAAGCTGCAGGCGCTGTCCGCCTACCTGGGCTATGCGGACGCGGGCGCGCTCGCGTCCGCGGTCGAGGCGCTGATGGAATCCATGGGCATGCCGACCCGCCTGGGGCAGCTTGGCGTACGGGAGGAAAACCTGGAGCATATCACCAAGGTCGGCCTGGGCGCGGCGATCATCCAGCTCACGCCCGCAGTAATGAATGAACAAACCGTATATGCACTGCTGAAAAGCATCCTGTGATAAAGAAGGGGAGGATACCTATGAAAAAGATTGTGATTGGTTCGGATAAGTCGGGCTTCCCGCTCAAGGAGGCGGTCAAGGCGCACCTGGTTGAGCTGGGGTACGAGGTGGAGGACTGCGGCACGCAGGATATGGAGCACGGCCAGCCGTATTACATGGTGGCGCCCGTGGTCGCGGAAAAGATCTCCAGAAAGGAGTATGAAAAGGGCATCCTGATCTGCGGCACCGGCATGGGCATGGCGATCGTGGCCAACAAATATCCGGGCGTTTACGCGGCGGTCTGCGAGAATACCTATGCGGCGGAAAAGTGCCGCGCCATCAACGACGCGAACATCCTGACTATGGGCGGCTGGATCACCGCGGACTTTGCGGGCTGCGCTATTGTGGATAAATTCCTGAACACCGCGTTCACCGAGAACCTGGAGCCGTGGCGCCAGGAGTTCCTGACCAAGGCGCGCGAGGAAGTCAAGGGCATCGAAAAGGGCATCTATCACAACTGAGGAGGGGAAAATATGGATATGCAGGCCAAAAAAGACCTCCAGAAATTTGCCGTTTCCATCCGGAAGGAGACCATGCGCGCGATCGGCACGCTGGGCGTCGGGCATGTGGGCGGCGCGCTGTCCATCTGCGACGTGCTGGCCGTGCTGTACGGCGGGGAAATGAACATCGATCCCGCCGACCCGCACAAGGAGGATCGGGACTGGCTGGTCTGCTCCAAGGGGCATGCGGGGCCGGCGGTATACGCCACGCTGGCGCTGAAGGGCTTTTTCCCCAAAGAGGAGCTGCTCACGCTCAACAAGCCGGGTACCAACCTGCCCAGCCATTGCGACATGAACCGCACGCCCGGCATCGACATGACGACCGGCTCGCTGGGGCAGGGTACCAGCTCGGCCGTGGGCATCGCCTGCGGCAACCGCAAAAAGGGGCTGGATAACTACACCTACCTGATCATCGGCGACGGCGAGAGCCAGGAGGGCCAGGTATGGGAGGCCGCGCTTTTCGCGGCGCAGCACAAGCTGTCCCGCCTGATCGCGTTTACGGATTACAACAAGTGCCAGATCGACGGGACGATCAGCGAGGTCTGCGAGCTGGGCGACCTGGCCGGCAAATACGAGGCGTTCGGCTGGTACGCGCAGAGCGTGGACGGACACGACGTGGAGCAGATCAGCGAGGCCATCCATAAGGCCAAGCAGCAGGGCGAGCGGCCCTCCATGATCGTGCTGAACACGGTCAAGGGTAAGGGCGTTTCGCTGGCCGAGGGCAAGGTCGGCTCGCACAACATGCCGGTCACCAGGGAGCAGATGGAGCAGGCTATGGCCGAGCTGGACAGCCAGCTCGCGGCGCTGTAAAGGAGGGGAGAGCCATGGGCGTAATAGTAGCTGATTTTCACAAGCACGGCGATGCCGAGCTGCGTAAGGTGTACTGCAACACCCTGATGGAGCTGGCGGCGGAGGACGAGCGCGTCTGCGTTCTGGACGCGGACCTGATGAACGCCTCCGCGACCAAGCCGTTTGCGGCCGCGTTTCCGGAAAATACGTTTGACTGCGGCGTGCAGGAGGCCAACATGCTCGGCGTGGCGGCGGGCCTGTCCGCGACCGGACAGATCCCGTTTACCCATACGTTCGCGCCCTTTGCGGCGCGCCGCGCCTGCGACCAGATCTTTGTCTCCTGTGCCTATGCCAAGCAGAATGTCAAGATCGTCGGCTCCGACCCCGGCATCACGACCGCGCTCAACGGCGGCACCCACATGCCGTTTGAGGATATCGCGATCATGCGCAGCATTCCGGAGATCACGGTCGTGGAGCCTGCGGACGCGGTCGCGGTACGCGAGGTCGTGCGCATGGCAAAGGAGGCGTACGGCGTCTGGTATATCCGCCTGCACCGCAAGACCGCGCCCGCGATTTACGAAGCGGGTACGACGTTCGAGGTCGGCAAGGCCAACCTGCTGCGCGACGGCAAGGACGTGACGATCATCGCCATGGGCTTCTGCGTGGCCGAGGCGCTCAAAGCGGCCGAGCTGCTGGAAAAAGAGGGGATACAGGCGCGTGTGCTGGATATGTTCTGCGTCAAGCCGCTGGACGAGGCGGCGGTCATCCGCGCGGCGCAGGAGACCGGCGCGGTTGTGACCGCGGAAAACCACAACGTCATCAACGGCCTGGGGAGCGCGGTCGCGGATGTGCTTGCATCGTCCTGCTGGGCGCCGCTGGAAAAGGTCGGCGTGCAGGACGAATTCGGCGAAGTCGGTCCGGTGGATTACCTGCAGGAGCGTTTCGGCCTGACGGCGCAGGCGATCTGCGAAAAGGCGAAAAAGGCGATCGCGCGAAAGTGAGGGAACGGCATTGAAAAACAGAAAAGCGCATATGACCGCGGTGGGCCGCATTGAGCTGGCCGACTGCCCGATGCCGGCGGCGGGCGCGGACGAGGTAGTCGTCCGGATGGAGTACTGCGGCATCTGCGGTTCGGACGCGCATTTTTACAAGGAGGGCCGCATCGGGAAAAAGGTGGCGCCGCTGCCGTTTATCCTGGGGCATGAGGTGTCGGGCTATGTGACCGAATGCGGCGCGGATGTGACCGGCCTGCAGCCCGGCGACCGTGTGGCGCTCGAGCCGGGCGTACCCTGCGGCAAGTGCGAGCTTTGCCTGACAGGAAAATACAACCTCTGTCCGGATGTGCATTTCCTCGCGGCGCCGCCGTATGACGGCGCGCTGCGTAAGTTCATGGCCTTTCCGGCAAAAATGTGCTTCAAGCTGCCGGACGATATGACCATGCAGGAGGGCGCCATGCTGGAGCCGCTTGCGGTCGGTATGCACGCGGCCAGGCGCGGCGGCGTCGGGCTGGGGAAGAGCGTCTGCATCCTGGGCTCGGGTACCATCGGCATTATGACGCTGCTGGCCTGCAAGGCCATGGGCGCGACCGAGATCATCGTGTCCGACCTGGTGGAGCACCGGCTGGAGAGCGCGAAGCGTCTGGGCGCGACGGTCACGGCCAACCCCAAAGAGGTGGATGTGACCGAGGCCGTATTGCAGGCAACGGGCGGCAAGGGCTGCGACGTGGTCTTTGAAACGGCGGGCTCGCCGGTGACAATGGCGCAGACCGGCCGGTATGTCAAAAGCGGCGGCGTGATCGTTGTGGTGGGCAATATCGCACAGGATGTCAGCTATAACTTTTTGGAGATATCCCGCAAGGAAGTGGAGATCCGCACGGTGTTCCGCTACCGCAATATTTATCCGCTGGCGATCGAGGCGGTCGAAAAGGGCTATATCGACCTCAAGGCGATCGAGCCGAAGGAATTCCCGTTTGAGCAGGCGGACGAGGCCTTCCAGTATACGATCACCCATGCGCAGGAGGTCATTAAGACCCTGATTAAAGTCTCAGACTGACCCAATATGGCGGCACGCAGGCAGTCGGCCCTGCGTGCCGCTTTTTTGCGCGGAGGAACACGGTGCCGCAAAAAATTACAAAAACAGCGCCGCGCCGCCGTCAGGTGTGCTATAATAGCAGCAGTGCAGCCGCCGTGCGGCTGCGTTGGGAGGGGATAACTATGGAAAAGGTAAAGGCGTTTCTCAAACGCAAGGACATCGTGATTTCGGTCCGGCGGTACGGCATCGACGCGCTGGGGGCAATGGCGCAGGGGTTGTTCTGCTCGCTGCTGATTGGCACAATTATCGATACGGTGGGTACGCAGTTCGGCATCCCGTTTCTGACCATGCCGGTCGCGACGGTGAGCGACGTATCCTACACGGTGGGCGGCCTGGCCTCCGCGATGAGCGGGCCGGCGATGGCGGTGGCGATCGGCTATGCGCTGCGCTGCCCGCCGCTCGTGCTGTTTTCGCTGATTACGGTCGGCTTTGCGTCCAACGCGCTGGGTGGCGCGGGTGGGCCGCTTGCCGTGCTGTTTGTGGCGGTTATCGCCGCCGAGCTGGGCAAGGCGGTCGCGGGCGAAACCAAGGTGGACATCCTGGTCACCCCGCTGGTCACGATCGGCGCGGGCATTGCGCTGTCCGCCTGGTGGGCGCCCGCGCTGGGCGCGGCGGCGATGCAGGTCGGCAGCCTGATTATGTGGGCGACCAACCTGCAGCCGTTCCTGATGGGGATTGCGGTGTCCGTACTGGTGGGCGTGGCGCTGACGCTGCCCATTTCCTCCGCCGCGATCTGCGCGGCGCTCGGCCTGACCGGTCTGGCGGGCGGCGCGGCGGTGGCTGGCTGCTGCGCACAAATGGTCGGCTTTGCGGTCATGTCGTTCAAGGAGAACCGCTGGGGCGGGCTGGTGTCGCAGGGGATTGGCACCTCCATGCTTCAGATGGGCAACATTGTCAAGAACCCGCGCATCTGGATCGCGCCTATCCTGACCTCGGCCATCACCGGACCGATTGCGACCTGTGTGTTCGGCTTGCAGATGAACGGCACGCCGGTCTCCTCGGGTATGGGGACGTGCGGGCTGGTCGGCCAGATTGGAGTCTATACCGGCTGGATGAACGATATCGCGGCCGGAACCAAGGCCGCCGTTACGGCGCAGGACTGGGTGGGGCTGTTGCTGGTGTCGTTCCTCCTGCCGGCGGTGCTGTGTCCGCTGATTAACCTGGTAGTACGCCGTCTCGGCTGGGTCAAGGACGGGGACATGAAGCTGTGAGTACGCGGCGGCGCCGATGCCCAACGCCTGCAGGAGCGGAGGGCGGATGCCTTTGCAATGATAGAGGACATTATAACTTTTGTGGAAGCACATGTAACATAATATCGGTATTGTGAACAAAATCACATGCTTCTGGTTGGACAAACTTACAGTTTTACCAGCTTTCCGAGCAAAGCTATTGACAAAAGCGCCGCAGTTATAGTATGCTTCCATCAGAAAATCATACAGGCTTGTGACTGGTATGGCAGGCAAGACCAAACAACCGAACGGGAAATATTATCCGTATTCGGGCGTTTGGTCTTTTTTGTTTTTAACAGCACAGTATCAGATTCAAAAGATGAAAGGGAGTTGCACTATGAAAACATTTCAGTATGAGATCACCGACCCCATCGGCATCCACGCACGTCCGGCAGGACAGCTTGTTAAGACCGCGAAGGCATTCCAGAGCAAGGTCATGGTGGAGCATAACGGGAAGCAGACCGAGGCTACCCGCCTGATGAGCCTGATGGGAATGGGCATCCGGCACGGCAGCGTGGTCACCGTTACCGTGGAGGGACCGGACGAGGAGGCCGCGGTGCAGCAGCTTCAGGCGTTCTTTCGGGAGACGCTATGACCGCGGCGGAGCTGGGCGGGCAGGAGGCCTACCGGATCAGCCGCGTCATTGGCAACAATTTTGTATGCATCATCGACCCTGATGGACGCGAGGTTATCCTGCGCGGCCTGGGGATCGGCTTCAAAAAGCAGCCGGGCGACCTTGTCCCCGCGCGCAAGGTGGAGAAGATTTACGACCTGCGCGATCCGGAGAAATCCTCCCGCCTGATGGAGCTGCTGGGCGATGTGCCGGCGGAATTTCTGGACGTCAGCACGGAGATCATAGAGGAAGCGAAAAGGATGACCGGCCGGCGGCTGAGCGAAAATATTTATATCACCCTGACCGATCACATCTGCTTTGCGGTGGAGCGTCTGCGCACCGGCACGGCGTATCCCAATCAACTGCTGTGGGAGATCACAAACTTCTATCCCACCGAGTTCGCCATGGGGATTCAGGCGCTCGATATCATCGAGCGGCGGCTCGGTTACCGTCTTTCCCGGGATGAGGCAGGGTTCATCGCGCTCCACATCGTCAACGCGGAGATCGACGGGCGCATGGCCGATATGGTCCGCATTACCGAGCTGATCAGCCGCATTGTCGCAGTGGTGCAGGCGTATTACGGCGTTGCGCTGGACGACCAATCCCTGGATTACGGGCGGTTCATCACCCACCTTAAATTTCTGGGACAGCGCATTACACAGGGCCAGTATGCACAAGATAATGATTCCGAGTTCCAGTCCATGATCGTCCGGCGCTACCGGTATGACTACCAGTGTGCCGAGCGCATCCGAGACGATTTGGCGCAGGCGCTCTCCATCCGGCTGCCGCCGGAGGAGATGACCTTCCTGACCATCCATTTGCACCGCCTTGCCATGAATATGGGTATATCTGATAAAGAGGAGTAAGGGTATATGAAAGATAAGATTTTTGGCGTGCTGCAGCGTGTCGGCCGTTCGTTCATGCTGCCGATCGCGATTCTGCCGGTAGCCGGCCTGTTCCTGGGCGTCGGCGGGTCGTTCACCAATGAAACCATGCTGGAAACCTACGGCCTGATGGGACTGATGGGACCTGGCACGTTCATCAACGCGATTTTGCAGGTGCTCAACGCGGCCGGTTCGGTCGTGTTCGACAACCTGCCGCTGATCTTTGCCATTGGCGTTGCCATCGGCATGGCCAAGCAGGAGAAGGAGGTCTCCGCCCTGTCGGCGGTCATCGCGTTCTTCGTTATGCACGCGACCATCGGCGCGATGATCGGCGACTTCGGCGCGCCCGACCTGTCCGGCGCGACCGCGAGCGTACTGGGCATCAATTCGCTGCAAATGGGCGTGTTCGGCGGTATTATCGTCGGCCTGGGTACGGCGGCGCTGCATAACCGCTTTTACAAGATTCAGCTCCCGCAGGTGCTCAGCTTTTTCAGCGGCACGCGCTTCGTGCCGATTATCTCGGCGGCGGTCTACCTGGTGGTGGGCATCGCCATGTATTATATCTGGCCGGTGATCCAGAGCGGCATCAACGCGCTCGGCGGCTTTGTCCTCGCGTCCGGCTACGGCGGCACCTGGCTGTACGGCTTTATCGAGCGCGCGCTCATCCCGTTCGGCCTGCACCATGTGTTCTATATCCCGTTCTGGCAGACCGCGCTCGGCGGCACGGCCATGGTCGGCGGCTCGTTGATTGAGGGCGCGCAGAACATCTTCTTTGCCGAGCTGGCCACCCCGGGCATCGAGCATTTCTCGGTTGAGGCGACCCGCTTTATGGCCGGTAAGTTCCCGCTGATGATTTTCGGCCTGCCGGGCGCGGCCTTTGCGCTCTACCGCTGCGCCAAGCCCGAGAACCGCAAGGCGGTCGGCGGCCTGCTGCTGTCCGCGGCGCTGACCTCCATGCTCACCGGCATCACCGAGCCGCTCGAGTTTACCTTCCTGTTCGTCGCGCCGGTGATGTATGTGGTACACTGTGTGTTTGCGGGCGCGTCCTATATGATTATGCACATCCTGAACGTCGGCGTGGGCCTGACCTTCTCGGGCGGCCTGATCGACCTGACGCTGTTCGGCGTGATGCAGGGCAACGCCAAGACGAGCTGGCTGTGGATTCCGGTGGTGGGCGTGATCTACTTTATCGTCTACTATCTGGTGTTCTCGTTCATGATTAAGAAATTCGACTACAAGACCCCGGGCCGCGACGACAGCGAAATCAAGCTGTACACCCGCAAGGACGTCAACGCCCGCAAGGAGGGCGAAGCGGCCGCGCAGGGCGGCGAGGACGCGCTCTCGCGCCAGATCATGATGGGCCTGGGCGGCAAGGCCAACATCTCGGATGTGGATTGCTGTATCACCCGCCTGCGCTGCACGGTGCATGACGCATCCAAGGTCGACCAGCAGCTTCTGAAGGAAACCGGCGCGTCGGGCGTCATCTGCAAGGGCCAGGGTGTGCAGGTGGTCTACGGCCCGCGCGTATCCAACATCAAGTCCGACCTGGAAGCCTTCCTGGCCTCCCCAGCGAGCGACCAGGCCGCGCCTGCGGCGCCCGAAGCGGCCCCCGAAACGGCTCCTTCCGCGCCGGCGGCCGGAAAGCCCATTGTCATCGCCTCCCCGCTCGCGGGCAAGGTCATCCCGCTTGAGGACGTCGCGGACGGCGTGTTCTCCGAGAAGATGGTTGGCGACGGCTTCGCGGTCGAGCCGTCGGACAATCAGGTCTATGCACCGGCCGACTGCGAGGTAGCGACCGTGTTCGGCACCAAGCACGCCATCGGCCTGGTGACGCCGGAGGGCTGTGAGCTGCTTATCCATCTGGGCATCGACACCGTGCAGCTAAACGGCGCGCCCTTCACCATCCAGGTCAAGGAGGGCGACACGCTCAAGAAGGGCGACCTGATCGGCAGCTTTGACGAAAAGGCCATCCTGGACGCAGGCTACCGCACGGTAACGCCGGTGGTGGTCACGAATTCGGATCAATACTCGTCGTTTGAACTGTGCAAAACCGGCGCGGTAACGCCCGGGGAAAACGTGCTCACAGTGGAATAACAGCGGAAAAATAAGAGCAGAGGCGGCATGCCGGAACGGGCGCCGCCTCTGCTGTTTTTTCGTTACGATGGGGAGGGAGACCGCGCCGGTATCCCTAAAGACAAAAAGGAAAGACCTGATTTCAAATGAAATCAGGTCTTTTATGGTTGCGGGGGCTGGACTTGAACCAACGACCTCCGGGTTATGAGCCCGACGAGCTACCAACTGCTCTACCCCGCGATATAAGCTCCTTGCTTTAAGGAGCCTATTAACTATACCATGATTTGAAAGGATTGTCAAGCGTGTGTAAAGAAAAAACGTCGACAATTTACGCGGGCGCATCCCGCTCCGGAAAATAGGGAAGCTCAAACCAGAAGGAAATGCCGCCCTCCACGTTTTCCGCGCCGCAGCTGCCGTGCAGCGTGTCCGCGATCGCGCGCACCAGGGACAGGCCGATGCCCGTGCCGCCGGCCTCGCGCGTGCGCGCGCGGTCGGTGCGGTAAAATTTCTCCCAGATTTTCGGCAGCTCATCCTCCGGCAGCCCGTCGCCCTCGTTGAATATGGCCAGCCGCATCCCGTTTTCGGTATAGGCGGCGGTGATCTCGATGCGGCCGCCGTCCGCCGTGTAACGGATCGCGTTGGACAGATAGTTCATAAGCACCTGCTCGAGCAGGTCGCCGTCCGTGCGGATGGTGACGTGCGTATCCGCATACCGGACGGTCAGGCCGCGGCTTTCGCACAAAACGGCGGTCTTTTCGACCGCGTCCCGACAGAGCGCGTACAGGTCGATATCCTCGTAATAGGTCTGCTCCGCGCCCAGCTCGAGCTTGGAGAGGTTCAAAAGCTGCATGACCAGCTTGTTCATGCGGTCGGCCTCGTCCGCGATCGTGTCACAGTAAAATTTCCGGTCCTCCGGATCGTCGGCCACACCGGCGGTCAGGCCCTCTGCGTAGCCTTGTATCAGCGCAATCGGCGTTTTCAGCTCATGCGAAACATTGACGATAAATTCACGGCGCATGTTGTCCACGCGTTCTTTTTCCTTGATTTCCAGCGCAAGCTGGTCGTTGGACTCCTGCAGCTCGCGGATCGTCTGCTCCAGGTAAGCGGACAAGCGGTTGAGCGACTGGCCGAGCTGGCCGATCTCGTCGCGCTCGCCGCCCTGATACTGGGTGGAAAAATCCAGCTCGCTCATCCGGTCGGCCACGCCGGCCATCGCGATCAGCGGGCGGGTGAACTGGCGGGAGATGAAAAAGCCGCAGACCAGGCAGATCAGCAGCGCGCAGCCGCCCGCGATCAGCAGGAAAACCAGGTTGAGGGAGGAGTTCTGCTCGATATAGGCGTACGGCATATAGGCGAACAGGCAGTCGCCCGCGTTGCGGTCAAGCGCACCGACCAGGCAGAGGTACTGGTCGTTATCCCAGAGGGAAACGTTCAAGAACTGGTAATTATGCTTGGCAATAAATTCGCGGTCCATGCTCTGCGCGATTGAGCTGAGGATGGCATAGCTACGGTACTGCTGCTCCACCCGATCGAAATCGGGGAGATGGAACTGCAGCGGTCTGTCCTCCTCCGGTCGAGCCGCGTCCGGAGAAAACGCGGAGGAATACAGCACCGTCCCGTCCGCACGGACCACGGACAGGCGGATGGCCGAGCGGCTTTCGTAGCTGTCCAGCACGGCCGCGATATCCTCCACGTTGCCGGTATAGCTGCCGCGCATGCCTTGATAGGCGTCGCGCAGCTCCCCGCGGCGCATCAGCATGTAATAATCCTCGTAAAAGAACAGGTTGAGCAGCAAAAGCACGCCGATAAAGACCAGCGCAACGGCGCTGATCGCGGCAAAAAACTTAAACCGGATCGAATGGCCCTTCATGTTGTATCCGTCATCCCTCAAAGCGGTAGCCGTAGCCGCGCACCGTCTCGATCATGGTGCCGCAGCCGCCCAGCTTGGCCCGCAGCTTTTTCACATGGGTGTCCACCGTGCGCAGATCGCCGAAGTAATCATAGCCCCACACGGCGTTGAGGATGCTCTCGCGGGACAGCGCGATGGCACGGTTGTTCTTGAAATAGATCAGCAGCTCGTATTCCTTGGGCGTCAGGTCGACCGGAACGCCGTCCACCAGCACCTCGCGGCGCAGCTCGTTGACGGAAAGCGCGCCCAGCTGCTCGACCGGCATGGCGGCGCGGCCCTCGCGCTTGAGCAGGGCGCGTACGCGCGCGGCCAGCACGATGGGCGAGAACGGCTTGGTCACATAATCGTCCGCGCCCTCCTCCAGCCCGCGGACCTGGTCGGCGTCCTCCGCGCGCGCGGTCAGCATCATGACAGGCAGGTGCTTGTCGCCGCTTTCCTGTGCGCGCAGCGCGCGGAGCACCTCGAACCCGTCCATGCCGGGCATCATCACGTCCAGAATCGCCAGGTCAAGCCCAGACTGGCGGTTTTCGATCATCTGCAGGGCCTCGCGGCCGTCCGCGGCTTCGAGGATGCTGTGGCCGTCCCGCTTGAGGAAATCGCTGACCAGGCGCCGGATGCGCGCCTCGTCGTCGGCAATCAATATCGTTGACATCAGGCTTTCACCCCTTGTATCGGATAGTACCAGTATACCGTGTCAGTTTGTCCGTTCTGTGAACAAAAAACAGGTTTTTATATATCCTGCTCCAATACATACCGGTACAGGGCGTTCTTCTTGACGCCGGTCTGCGCGGACACCGCTTTGACCGCGTCCTTCTGCGTCTGCCCTTCCTCCATCCGGCGGCGCACGGCCTCCGCCGCCGCAGCCAGCCGCTCCGGTTCGTCCGGCGCGGCGTCCGGCTCGTCGGGCGCGCCCTCGACGGTCAGCACAAATTCGCCGCGCGGCGGATGCGCGTCGAAGTACTGGACGGCCTCGTCCAGTGTCATGCGGAGCGTTTCCTCGTGGAGCTTGGTCAGCTCGCGGGACAGGGAAAGGCGGCGCGCCCCGCCGAAGGCGTCCGCAAGGTCGCGCAGGGTGGCGCACAGCTTGTGCGGCGCTTCATAAAAGATCATGGTGCGTTTTTCGTTTTGCAGCGCGTCCAGATGCGCGCGGCGCGCCTTTTTATTCACAGATAAAAAGCCCTCGAAGCACCAGCGTCCGGTCGGCAGGCCGGAGGCCGCGAGCGCGCAGACCGCGGCGCAGCAGCCGGGGATGGGTACGACCGGTATGCCGTGCGCCGCGCACAGCGCGACCAGGTCCTCGCCGGGGTCGGAAACGGCGGGCGTACCCGCGTCCGTGACCAGGGCGCAGCTTTCACCCGCGCGCAGCCTGGCCAGCACCTCCTCGCCGCGCGCGCGGCGGTTATGCTCATAATAGGAGATCAGGGGCTTTCTGGGTAGAGCGCAGGCGGTCAGCAGCTTTTGCGTCACGCGCGTGTCCTCCGCGGCGATGAAATCGACCGACGAAAGGATATCCCGCGCGCGGGGGGACAGGTCGCCCAGGTTGCCGATCGGCGTGGCGACCAGATACAGAATGGATTCACTCATTGTAATATTTCCTTAAAAAATTATTTTCCGTATATTCTGTTGTATTCCTCGCTTTGGACAAGCAGCGGCGGCTCGACCGAAAGGCCCTCCGCGCTGCCGCCCTTGCGGCATTCGACCAGCACCGCGCTGGGGACGGACTGCGCGGTCTGATGTACGAAGCGGAGCCGCTTGGGGACGAGACGGACACGGGCGAGCGCTTCCAGCAGCGTCCACATGCGCTCGGGACGGAACACGAACGCGGCCTTGCCGCCCGTATGCAGCACAAAGGAACAGGCCACGGCAAGGTCCTCCACCGTGCAGGCGCCATCCTGACGGGCGATGCGGCGTTCCGGCGCGGGCGCGCTTTTGCCCGCGTTCCGGTCGAAATACGGGGGATTGCACACCACATAGTCCATACTGCCGTGAGGGAGGAGCGTGCGGATCTCGCGCAGGTCGCCCTGCATCGCGGTGATGTCCACGCCGTTGTCGTGGATCGAGCGCCGGAACAGGGCGAGCGCGCCCTCCTGCAGCTCCAGGCCGGTCATGCGCAGGTCGGGGCGGTAAAGCAGCAGGGCGAGCGCGCCCGTGCCGCAGCCGAGGTCGAGCACGCGCGCGTTCCGGCGCGGCTTGGCAAAGGAAGAAAGCAGCACGCTGTCCTGTCCGAGCTTGAAATACCGGTCGTCCTGATGCAGCAGCAGACCGTTGGGAAGCCGTTCGGTTGTCTGCGCCATAATACCTCCTTATCCGAAAACAGAAAGAGCCGGTCCGTGACGGACCGGCCGCAGGTGCGTTTGGTTTATCTGCTGGCTTTCGCGCCGTGCTGCTGCGCATGCTCCTTGAGCTTGGCAAAGGTTTCCGCGCTGATGACATGCTCAATGCGGCAGGCGTCCTCGGCCGCGGTTTCGGGCGAAACGCCGAGCATGGTCAGCAGCTCGGTCAGCACGGTATGGCGCTCATAGATCGTTTCCGCGATCGTGCGTCCGGCGTCGGTCAGGCACAGCAAGCCGTTCTGATCGATGGAAACATAGCCGTTGTCCCGCAGCAGGCCAACAGCGCGGCTGATGCTCGGCTTGGAAAAGCCGGTGTAGTGGGCAACGTCGATTGAGCGGACCGACCCTTTTTGGTGCTGCAGAATCAGGATCGCTTCCAGATAGTTCTCAGCACTCTCCTGCACTTTCATCGTGCCTTGTCCTCCTTTTTTCTCTTTTCCATGTTTTTTATTTTAGCATATCCGGCTGATTTTGGCAATATAGCGATGCTTGCAAGGCCGCGCAATTTTGGGTACAATGGGGAAGACGGAGGGATGTCCCATGAAAGTATTTTTATCCCCGGCGAAAAATATGCGCGCCGCCGCGGCGTCGCTGCCGGATGTGACAGCGCCGCGCTATCTGCGGCAGGCGGAAGCGCTCGCCGCGGCCCTGCGCGCCAAAGCGCCGTTTGAACTGGAGAGCATCCTGCAGACCAGTCCGGCGATCGCGCTGCGGGCGGCGGCGCTCTACCAGGACTGGACGGGCGAGGGCGGCGTACCCGCGATCCTGGCGTATGATGGGCTGGCCTATAAATATCTGGAGGCGGAAACGCTCACGGCGGCAGAGCTGCGGTTCGCGCAGGACAGCCTGCGGCTGTTTTCCGCGTTTTACGGCCCGCTGCGGCCGCTCGACGCGATCCGCCCCTACCGGCTGGAGCTGGCGCACCGGCTGGATGGACGCAGCCTGTACGAGTTCTGGGGCCGTGCGTTTTACGACGATCTGTTCGCTGCGGGTGAAACGGTGGTCAACCTCGCTTCCAATGAATACAGCAAGGCGGTGCGGCGCTACCTGCAGACAGGCGACCGGATGGTGACCTGCGAATTCCTGACCTACCGCAAGGGGAAGCTGCGCTGCCTGCCCACCATGGCGAAAATGGCGCGCGGCCGCATGACGCGGTATATCCTGCAGCACCGCATCGCGTCGCCCGAGCAGCTCACTTTGTTTGACTGGAACGATTTCCGGTATGAGCAAAGCCTGTCGGACAACCAAACGCTGACCTTTATCGTCCGCGCGTGACGGGGAAGTGCCGCGAAAAGCTGCCCTGAAGCGGGAAAGGCCCCGCCTGTCCTTTGGGGGACGGGCGGGGCTGAGGTATGACGTTACTGCGGGGGATTGTCCTGCGGCTGGGGCGGCACGGGCGCCTGCTCCGGCGGCTGGGGCGGGACAGGGGGCGCGGCCTCCTGCGCGGGTGCCTGCGGCGCGGCTTCTTCAGCGGGCAGGGGGCCCAGCTTGCGGTTGATTTCCTGCGTGTTGCGGCATAGCACGAGCAGCAGCAGCGCATACTCAAACGTGATGCGTGCGACAAGATTGCCGACCACGAACACGAAAAGCGCGGCAAAAAAATGCGAGAACAGCAGCATGACGCTGTATACGGCGATGGCGACCGCGGCGATGCAGTACAGGACGCGGATCAGCTTTTCGGTGAAAAAGGTGCGGAACGTGAGAATATCGTGCAGACTGGCGGCGGGGCCTTTATAGGTGTTGGGCTTGCGCACGAAAAGGAAATACAACGCAAGGCCGCCCGCCACAATGACAAGCAGCGCCAGCACGGGCATCACAAGGCTGAAAAACGGCGTGTAGGAATAGGTCTGCGTATATAGATAAGGGTAGCTGCTCATGGTTTCCTCCTGAAAAAACATTGAAGCATTTGTATATTTAGTGTAACATATGCGGGAAAGCGTTGCAAGTTAAATCGAAATGTTGTACGCTATAAGGGAGAAAACGATACGGAGAAACGACAATGAGGATTTTACACACTTCGCCCGCACAGGACGGATTTTTTATGCCCGCGGAGTTCGCGCCGCACGACGGCTGCCTGATGATCTGGCCGGAGCGCGGGGATTCCTGGCAGTATGGAGCCTATGCAGCGCGGCGCGCGTTTATTCAGGTGATGCGGGCGATCGCGGAAAGCGAAAAGCTGACCGTGCTCTGCTCGGAGGGGCAGTATGACAATGCCCGCGCCCAGCTTCCGGATGCGGTGCGGCTGGTTGTGATGGAGACGGACGACGCCTGGGCGCGCGACGTGGGGCCGACCTTTGTGATCGACGGCAGAGGCGGCCGCCGCGGCATCGACTGGGGCTTTAACGCCTGGGGCGGCGCGGTGGACGGGCTGTACCCAAGCTGGGAAAAGGACAACCGCGTGGCCCGCAAATTTTGCGACCTGCTGGAAAACGACTGCTATGACAAGCGGGATTTTATCTGCGAGGGCGGCTCGCTCCATGTGGACGGGGAGGGGACCGCGCTCGTCACCGAGGCCTGCCTGCTCTCCGCGGGGCGCAACCCGTCCCTGTCGCGGGAGGAGATCGAGCGCACGCTGTGCGCGTACCTCGGCGTCTCCAGGGTGATCTGGCTGCCGCGCGGCATCTACCATGACGAAACCAACGAGCATGTGGACAACGTGTGCGCGTTCACAGCGCCCGGCGAGGTCGTGCTCGCGTGGACGGACGACGAAAGCGACCCGCAGTATGCGCTCTCCAGGGCGAGCCTGGACGCGCTCGAGGCGGCGGTGGACGCAAAGGGGCGCCGGCTTCGGGTGCATAAGCTGCCGCTGCCCGCGCCCGTGACCATCACTGCGGAGGAATGTGAGGGGCTCGACCTGTGCGAGGGCGAGCCGACGCGCACGCCGGGCGAGCGGCTGGCGGCAAGCTACGTCAATTTTTATATCGCCAACCGGACGGTCGTCATGCCCGCGTTCGGCGACCCGATGGACGAAACGGCGAAAGAGATCCTGCAGGGCCTGTTTCCGACGCGCAGGGTGGTCGCCATCCCCGCGCGCGATATTCTGATCGGCGGCGGGAACATCCACTGTATCACGCAGCAGATCCCCCGCGCGTGAGCGCGGGAATCACCAACCGTATGAGGAGTGCAGACACATGAGCAAAGTAACCGTAGCCGCGGTGCAGATGACCTATGGGCTGGAAACCGCGGTGCAAAGGGTTGAGGAGGCGGCCGCGCAGGGCGCGCAGGTCATCCTGCTGCCCGAGCTGTTTGAAAACTGGTATTTCTGCCAGGAAAAGAGCTATGAAAACTACCATCTGGCGACAACGCTGGAGGATAACCCCGCGGTGAACGCGCTGCGGACGGTCGCGCGCGACTTTCGGGTCGTGCTGCCGGTCAGCTATTACGAGCGCGTGGGCAACACCACATTCAACACGGTCGCCGTGATCGACGCGGACGGGACGGTCCTTGGCCAGTACCGCAAGACGCATATTCCGGACGATCATTTCTATCAGGAGAAATTCTATTTCACCCCCGGGGACACGGGCTTCCGCGTGTGGGACACGGCCTATGCCAAAATCGGCGTGGGCATCTGCTGGGACCAGTGGTTTCCGGAATCCGCGCGCTGCATGGCGCTGATGGGCGCGGAGCTGCTGTTTTATCCGACCGCGATCGGCTCCGAGCCGATTCTGGAATGCGATTCCATGCCGCACTGGCGCCGTTGCATGCAGGGCCACGCGGCGGCGAACATCATGCCGCTGGTCGCGGCCAACCGCATCGGTACGGAAACCGTGACCCCCTCGCCCGACAACCAGAACCAGTCGTCCTCGCTGACGTTTTACGGCTCGTCCTTCATCGCGGATGAGACCGGAGCGCTGGTCGAGCAGGCGGATCGGGAAAACGCCTGCGTCCTGACGCATACGTTCGATCTGGACGGCATCCGCGAGCTGCGCCGCAGCTGGGGGACGTTCCGCGACCGGCGGCCGGAGATGTACGGCGCGCTGGGACGCTTCGGATAACCGCAAAAAAGGACAAGGCAGGGCCTTGTCCTTTTTCTATTGCACGCCGTTGCGGTCCAGAATATCCCGAATCGCTTCAACCTGTTCCGTGGTCAGGTCGGCCTGGGCGCCGTCGTGCCGGACATAGCAGCCGGTCAGGCTGACGCCGTAATCCGTGCCGAACTCCGTGTCCACGGTGTACTCCGGCAGACAGCGGCAGACCTCGCCGCTGTAATCCAGCGTCAGCAGCAGGTCGGTCAGCGCAATCGAATCGCTGCCCCAGAACGCGGTCTGGGCGTCGCCGTCCGGCGCGGCGTTGAATGGGCGCACCTGCGTAAGGGTGTTGCCGCAGTAACCGCCGGTCGGGCTGTCCGCGATCAGCTGCGGCTCGTCCGTGGGCTGGTGCTGGTGGGCCTCCTCCGCAGCGGGGGACGGCGGTGCCTCCGGCTGGCCCGCGCCGCTGGCCGGAGCCGTTCCGCAGCCGGACAACAGGAGGAAAAGCAGCGGCAGGAGCAGAAAAGAACGATACATGGCACAACCTCCTTTTCCAGCTTAGACGGAAGCGGAAGACGGAAGGTTCCGCGCCTCAGTCCGGTTCGGCGCTGCCGATTTCCCGCAGAAGCCGCTGGCGCGTGTCGTCAAACAGCAATTGCTTGTTGTGCGCGAAGTAGGCTTCGCAGCCGAAATTCTGGATAAACCAGGAGGTAAAGTAATTCGCGGTCAGCTCGGTGGCGAACAGAACAAGCTCCTGGCTGTTCGGGATGGCCGCGTCGAGGAAGGCAAAGACGTTCGCTAACTGCCGGTCCATGCGGTCCGCCGCGTCCGCGCGCGCCTGCACATCCTCCTGGAACAGCGCCTTGAGTCGCTCGAACGCCTGCCCCTTAGGCACCTTTTCCAGCGCGAGCGCCTGCTGGAAAGCCGCGAGCCGCTCGGCCTCGCGCGCGGCGGTAAACAGCGCGTCCTTGTCGGTCGAGCCTGCGTCGCGGCGGCGCGTGAGCGCGGCCTGTTTTTCGTCCAGCAGGGTGCCGAGCATTTTTTCGCCCTCGCGGATATGGACGAGGTCCTGATGCAGCGCGTCGGTGAGCCGGTCCAGCCGGTATGCCTCGCGCGCGCCGTCCGCCAGCCGCGCGAGCAGCAGGCCGAGCACGCCCAGCTTCTCGTCGAACGCCGCGTCCGCCAACTCGGAGGCGCGCACCTTTTCCCAGGCGCCGTCCAGGATCTCCTCTACGCGGTAGACGCGCCTGTATTTTTCATAAAGCTGCAGGTAGTTGGCGAAATCGGCCGCCACGCGGGGGAGCTGCAGGTATTGCCCGACCACCTGGCGGTCAACGGGCAGGCCGAGCGTTTCGTATACCTGCATCAGCTCGGACAGGTCCTCCCAGCCGCGCGCGGTGACGAACTGCAGCCCGTCCGCGGTCGCCTCCACCCGATAGAAATGGTCGCGCCGGATCTCAAGATAGGAGAGGATCGCGCCATGGACGCCGCGCCGGTAGGCGTATTCCTTCCAGACCGCGAAGTCCTCCTCGACGTCGATGCGCTTGACGCGGTCGAGCGTGACCACGTCGAACTCGCGCACGGATTTGTTGTATTCGGGCGGGTTGCCGGCCGCCACGACCATCCAGCCGTCCGGCAGGCGCTGGTTGCCGAAGGTTTTGCACTGCAGAAACTGCAGCATCATGGGCGTGAGCGTTTCCGAGATGCAGTTGATCTCGTCAAGGAACAGGATGCCTTCCTTGGTACCCGTGCGCTCCATCTCGCGGTAGACCGAGGCGATGATCTCGCTCATGGTGTAGGCGGTGACCGTGCGTTCCGCGCCGCCGAGCTGCACGGTTTCGATAAAGGGCAGGCCGAGCGCGGACTGGCGCGTGTGGTGGGTCAGCGTGTAAGACACCAGCCCCACGCCGGTCTCCTCCGCGATCTGCTCCATGATCTGGGTTTTGCCGATGCCCGGCGGCCCCATCAGCAGGATGGGGCGCTGCCGGATGGGCGGGATGCGGTACGCGCCGAACGCATCCCGCGCAAGATAGGCGCGCAGTGCGTTTTTGATCTCGTTTTTTGCTCGTTTGATATTCATAAAGCATTACCTCGTGCGTTATCCGTTGGTGTAAGGGGACGGGCAGGCCGCCGCTATCCGGCGGAGAGTTCGCTTTCCCGCAGGATCAGCCGGATGCCCCACGGCGGGACGTTGTCGGGATAGGCCTCGCCCTCCAGCATGACGAACGCCGCGTCGTATCGGGGGCGTTTTTTCGGATAGATGCCCAGTCCGTCGGTGAAATAGAGCAGGCCGCGCAGGTGATGGAACGCGCCCTCGCTGACCAGCCGGTCCACATGCGCGAATACCGGCCGGAAATCGGTGGCGGACTGGCCGATCAGCTCAAAATGCTCCATATACTCCCGCAGCTCGCGCTCGCAGGTGATGCGCCTGTCCGCGCGGAGCTGGTCGTCGCACTGCAGGATGCGCAGGTTGAAGCGTCGGAAAAAGCTCTCGTTTTCCCGCAGCAGCGCGTAGGTGTGCGATAAAAAGCCGCGCACCAGCTCGCCCGAGGTGGACATCGAGGTGTCGATCGCGATGACGAAATCCTCGATCCGGCGCACCTCGCGCGTTTCGAGCGGCTCGATCAGCGGCATGTTGCCGAAGTGCCGCAGGCCGTAGGCGTAGTAACCGTAATCGAACGAGTCCGCGTCCACCGCGACCTCCTCGCGCAGCGCGGCAAAACGGCGCAGGAACGAACGGTAGTCCGCGGTCCCGCGCGCGGAGACCGCGAGCTGCTCGCGCACGGCCTCGCCGCCGGCCGCCTGGTTCGAGAATACGGTTTCCATCGCGGTCTGGGTCTGCTCGGCGGCGCGCTGCCACTGGCGCTCCTGCTCGTCGTCGCTTTCCTCCGGCCAGAGCGCGTGGTCGTCCACATGGAATACGCGGGACAGCGCCGCGCAGTCATAAAGCCCCGCCCGTTCACGCCGGAATTGACGGTAAACCGCCTCGGCAGTCAGCACGGGCATGCTTTCGCGAAGCTGTCGGTACAGGTGCTGCCGGCGCACGGAGGGCTTGTCCGCCTGCAGGCAGCGGTAGTCGAGCGCGTCCAGCATGCTTTCAACCGCCACGTCGCAGGCAAGGTCCCACAGCGCGCGGTCGCGGCCGCGCGCCTTGGCGGGGTGCCGCAGCAGACAGTGGAACACCGTATGCAGATACGCGCGGCACACGTTTGCGCGCGAGCGCTCGTATTGCTGGGCGAGCCACGGGCCGCTGTAATACAGCGCGCGGGAATCCGTTGCGAGCGTCGCGGTATCGTACCCGTCCGAGACGGCCAGCGCGGCCAGCGCCGTATCCAGAAAGGGCAGGCTCATATACAGCTCGGTGCGGGCGGAAAACAGAATTTCCCGCCCGATTTTTTGCCAGCGTTCACTTTGTGCCATACAAGAACCCCTATTTCGTAACCCATTTCCGATCCAGATCGCCTCGGACAAAGAAGCGAACCGCCGTGCCGCAGTCCAGACAGAAATCAACGCCCCACTCGGAAACCAGGCTGACCGGTCCCTTTCGGTACAGCGGCCCGCACCCGCTGTGAAGATCGATCACGGCGTTGCACAGGATGTTTTCACTTCCACAATACGGACATTTCATGGGAACCCCTCCTTCATAAGTCGAACGTTTTTGCGCGCCCCTTGGGGGATGCCTGTCCGGCGGCGAGCAGCACGGACAGCGCGGCGGTTTGCTCCTTCTCGCGGGCGGTATCGCATGCGGCGTCGATCTCAGCCGGAGACAGCACGCCGAGCGACAGCAGGAAGGTGAGCGCCGCGCTTTCGCCCGCGGCGGCGCAGCGGCGGGCGAGCGTGCCGCCGTGGGCGCGCAGGCAGTCCAGACAGGCAGCGCGGGCAGCGTCCGACAGGCCGAACGGCGTTGCCAGCCGCCGTATGGCGACGCGGGCTGCGACAAGGAAATCGTGCCGTTCGAGCAGGCCGGACAGCGCGCGGTCATACTGGTGCGTGCTGAGCGTGCCGCCGTCAAAGCATTGGCGGTAGCCGTAGCCCGCGCCGTGGATGCGCCGCTGGAAGATATGCGCGGGCGTGAGCGCCTCCAGATCCTCGGAATAGGCGGGGAAGAGCAGGCGGTACACTGTCCCGTTCCAGAAAAAACGCACGTCCAGCTCGCCCGCGTGCTCGCCGAGCAGCTTGTACAGGCAGGTGGGGGCGGAGGGGTCGGCATACAGCCGCACCTCGCGCAGCGCGCGGCAGTTCATCAGCGCGCCGCCGCCGAAATCGGTCGCCGCGCCGGACAGCGTGAGCGTTTCCAGCCGGCGGCAGTTGTAAAACGCATAGCTGCCCACGCTTTGAAGCGGCCGCGGCAGCGTGACCGAACGGACGGCGTTTGCGTCGTGCGCCGGCTCCGGCCCGCCGCAGGTCACGCGGACGGGAAAAACGTCCTGCCCGCGCAGGTCCGGCGCGCGTTCGCTGAGCGCGTAATTCCCGAGCGAGACCACCGGTGCGCCGCCGATCTCGTCCGGCAGGCGCACGCTGTCGTCGCGCGTTTCGCAGCGCAGGATGGCAACGCCGTCCGGCGTTTTTCCGCAGGTCAGAAGCAGTTCGTTTTCACCCTCGACCGTGTACATGGTGCGTCTCCTTTCACGGGTTTTCTGTTCGGCTTCGATTATAGCACAGACGCGGCGGGGCGGCAATAAAAGTGACGCGGTTTTGTCTATCTTGCAGATTGACCGTCTGTTGACCATCTGTTAAGATAAAGAAAAAAGGTGGAATGCGGGATGAAAAAGCTCAGGACATTTTTGGGGTTCTATGTCGTCTGCCTTTTGGCAACAGGGGGCTTTATGTTCGCTGTATATGCGTTGGAGGAGTTGTATCCGCTACTGGGGTTTTTCCTCCTTTTCGTTCCGCTTACCCTGCTGGTTTGGGCGCTGTACGGTCTGATTTGCCGTATAGAGGAAATGGAAAAGCGCATTGATGAGTTGACCGGTCAGCCGGCGAAAGCGGAAACAGAGGATTCTTGTGATAAGAAAATATCACCATAATAATTTATGAAAAATCTCAAAATTCCCTTGACAAATCCATTCGCTGCGAATATACTGTGACCATACCGAACAAACCAATGACGAAGACGAGTAGCAGGGAGACCGAACCTCCAAGAGAGCCGCGGGCGGTGGGATCGCGGCAGGCAAGGGCCTTGTGAATGGACTTCACCAGGGCAAGGCGAAAGGGCGTTCCGCCCGAGTAACTGCGACGGGGACTCCGCCCGTTATCAGGGGAGCGCGCATTGTCGGATGCGCGGAAGCGAGCGGGCGCGTCAGCGCGTCAACTTGGGTGGCACCGCAAGGGTTTGTTTACAAGCCCCTGTCCCATGGATTTGGGACGGGGGCTTTTTTATTTTGTCCATTCATTCATAAAATATAGAAAAAGGAGAGAACCTACCATGGCTAAGATTCCGCACAGACTGTATTTGACCGAAGACCAGATGCCCAAGCAGTGGTACAACCTGCGCGCCGATATGAAAGAACAGCCCGACCCTCTGATCCATCCCGGCACGCACCAGCCGCTTCCGGAGGAGGCGCTGTATCCGATTTTCTGCGAAAAGCTCGCCCATCAGGAGCTGGACGGGAAAACGCGCTATATCGATATTCCGGAGCCGATCCTCGATATGTATAAGTTGTACCGCCCATCCCCGCTGTGCCGCGCGTATAACCTGGAAAAGGCGCTCGGCACACCCGCGAAGATCTATTACAAGTTCGAGGGCAACAACACCTCGGGCTCGCACAAGCTCAACTCGGCCATTGCACAGGCGTATTACGCCAAGGAGCAGGGGCTAAAGGGCCTGACGACCGAAACCGGCGCGGGCCAGTGGGGTACCGCGCTCTCCGAGGCGTGCGCGTACTTCGGGCTGGACCTCAAGGTGTTCATGGTCAAGGTGTCCTATGAGCAGAAGCCGTACCGCAAGGCGGTCATGCAGACCTTCGGCGCGGATGTGACGCCCTCGCCCTCGAACACCACTGAGGCGGGCCGCGCCATCCTCGCCCACGACCCGAACACCGGCGGCTCGCTCGGCTGCGCGATTTCCGAGGCGGTCGAAATGGCGACGACGCAGGAGGGCTACCGCTATGTGCTCGGCTCGGTGCTCAACCAGGTGCTGCTGCACCAGTCCATCATCGGCCTGGAAAGCAGGCAAGCCATGGAACTGCTGGACGAATATCCGGACATCGTCATCGGCTGCGCGGGCGGCGGTTCCAATCTCGGCGGCCTGATCGCGCCGTTCATGCAGGATAAGCTGACCGGCAAGGCCGACCCGCGCATCATCGCGGTCGAGCCTGCCTCCTGCCCGTCGTTCACACGCGGCAAATACGCATATGACTTCTGCGACACCGGCCACGTCACCCCGCTGGCGCGCATGTATACGCTGGGCAACGGCTTCATGCCCGCCTCCAACCACGCGGGCGGCCTGCGCTACCACGGCATGAGTCCCATCCTCTCCAAACTGTACCATGACGGTTACATGGAGGCGACCTCGGTCAAGCAGACCGATGTGTTCGACGCGGCGGTGCAGTTTGCCAAGGTCGAGACCATCCTGCCCGCGCCCGAGTCCAGCCACGCGATCCGATGCGCGATCGACGAGGCGCTCAAGTGCAAAGAGACCGGCGAGGCCAAGACCATCCTGTTCGGCCTGACCGGCACGGGCTACTTTGATATGTCGGCTTACGAGGCATATCATAACGGCACGATGCGCAACCATGTGCCGACCGACGAGGAGCTGCAGACCGGCTTCGACACCCTGCCCAGCCAGCCGGAATAGCTACATAACAACCGGAAAGGGTGTGCGTCTGCTTGCCGTGGGCGGATCAGGTGCTGGATACCATCGTGTCGTGGGCGATACTGCTGTTTGAATATGTGGGCGTGGGCGTGATCGTCGCGTCTGGCGTGCGGGGCGCGGTGTGTTATGTCCGGCGCGATCCGGAAACGCGCCTCAAGCTGGCCAAAGGCCTGGCGATGGGGCTGGAATTCAAGCTGGGCAGCGAGATCCTGCGCACCGTGGTCGTGCGGGAGCTTCGGGAGATCCTGCTCGTCGGCGCGATCATCCTTCTGCGCGCGGCGCTCACGTTCCTGATCCACTGGGAGATCACAAATGAAGAGAGGACCGCTGGGCATCCGCCCGCGGAGCCTTGAGCAGGCCGCGCCGCGCGATCGGCGCGGCCTGCTTTTTCCGTTTTCGCGGTGTGCCAAACATGGCGAGCGAAAATATTAAGAAATTCCCTCGGTTTTTCTTAATATTTGTCTGGTATCCTGAGACAAAGGAGGGATACGGATGCAGAACCTTTTACTTCTGGCCTATGAAGCGGCGGCGGTTTTGCTGCCCGGCCTTGTACTGTGCGCGGCGCTGTACCGGCGGGGCGGGAAAACGGGACGGGCTGCGCCGCCTTTGCTGCTCCTGCTGTTTGCCATATACCTGTTTGGGGTGTTCCATGTGACCGGCGCGGGAACGCTGTACGACGCGCTCCAACGCGGGCTGGAGTGGAACGCCGGTCAGGTCAACCTGCTGCCGTTTTCACGGGAAGCCGATCCGATGGGTTATGCGCTGAATGTCGTGCTGTTCCTGCCGTTCGGCCTGCTGCTGCCCCTGCTCTGGCCCGCGCTGGACAGGCTGGGACGCGTGGCCGCGGGCGGATTTGCTTTTTCTCTGCTGATCGAGCTCAGCCAGTTGCTTAACAACCGCCGGACGGATGTGGACGACCTGCTGATGAACACGCTGGGCGCGGTGCTGGGGCTGCTGCTGTATCGGGCATTGGCATGGGCGGGGCAGCGCCGCGGGCGGGAGAGAGGGGAGGCTTGCGGGCCGGCACCCGCGCTGTACATCGCGGTGCTGTTCGCCGGGCGTTTCCTGCTGTTTCATGAGCTGTGGGCGGCAGGGCTGCTGTACGGCTTTGCCGGATGAAAACAAAAAAGCCGGTTGCGTTCCGGCGGAATATACCGTATACTGTCTTTCATGAGACAGGAGGACGGTATACATGGAAACGCGGGAACGGAAACGGCTGCTGCTGCATATTCTACTGGCGGTCCTGCCGTTCTGGCTGCTCGACCTGACGCTGCGCACGGCAACGGGCGGCGCGGCGTGGTATCCGCTGTACGCAGCCGCGCCCAACCTGTTCTCCCTTGGCTTCAGCGCGCTGTTCACCGCTTTGGCGCTGCTGCCCCCGCGCCGCTGGGGACGCCTGCTTTACGGGCTGGTTTACGCGGTGTGGGCGGTCTATGCCGTGGTGCAGTATGCCGTATGGCGCATCCTCGACCGCGTTTTATTCCTCTCGGATTTCCTGTTCGCGGGGGAGGGGCTGGATTTTGCCGGCTACGCCCGCCAGATCATCGACGGGCGGTTCGCAGCGGTCGCGCTGCTTTTGCTGCTGTGGGGCGTGCTGGGCGTCCGGTCGCTGCCCGCGGGGACGGAACGGCGGCAGGCCCTCCCGCTGCTGGCGGCGTTCCTGCTGGCGCAGGGAATCGCGCCGCGTCTGTACGCGCCGGTGCCGGAAACGCTGGACTGGGATGCGTGGGAATCGAGCGGGTATGAATACGAACGCTTTTCTTCGCCCGTTTACGACCTGGCGCTGACCGGACCGTACCAGTTTGTGCTGCACGACGCATGGCTGTCGGTCGCGCCCGATCCGGACGGGGCGGAAAAGCGGGCGCGGGTGGATGCGTTTTTCGCGGAGCGGCCCGCCCATCAGGAAAACGAGATGACCGGCCTGCTCGCGGGCAAAAACCTGATCCTGGTGCAGCTGGAAAGCATTGACGATTTCGTCCTGAACGAGCAGAACACGCCCACGCTCGCGCGCCTGCAGCGTGAGGGGATCTGTTTTTCCGAGTTCTATACCCCTCAGTATTCCAACGGCTATACCTTTAATACGGAATTTGCCGCGCAGACCGGCCTTTATCCCTATGCCAACGGAAACGTCGCCTATTCGCTCAGCCGCAGCGCGTTTCCCGATGCGGCCGGCAGCCTGTTTGGGGACGCCGGTTACACCGCGAACTCCTTTCACAAGAGCGAGGCCAAGTTTTACAACCGCGGCGCGATGCACCAGGCGTTCGGTTATGAGCAGTACCATTCCGCGCTGCACTATGCGTCCGGCGAGCTGGAGGCGGGGGTGGACCGCTTCCTGGTGGACTGCGACGAGCTGTATGCGCGCATGATCGACACGGAGCCGTTTCTGGACTTTTTGATCACCTACAGCGGCCACCTTGGCTATGACGAGATCGACGCGCTGACCACCTATGCGCTCGAACAGTATCCGGAATATGCGGATGACAGCCGACCGTATGAAATAAACGGCCTGTTTGCCAAGGCGCGCCTGACCGACGATATGTTTGCGCGCCTGCTCGAGCGGCTTGCGGAGGACGGGCTGCTGGAAAACACAGTGCTCTGCGTGTACGACGACCATTATGCCTACGGTCTGACCGACCGCGCGGTGCTGGAGGAATATTCCGCGGCTGCGGGCGGCCGCCTGCTGGAGCGCACGCCATGCTTTATCTGGTATGAGGGCTGTACGCCGCGCACGGTGGACAAGACGATGCAGACCGTTGACCTGCTGCCGACACTTGCGAACCTGTTCGGTCTGCCCGCGCCCCGTACCCTGGGGCGGGATGCCTTTGACCCGTCATACGCGGGCTGCGCCATTTTTCCTGACGGCACCTGGCTGACCGACGACGCCTATGTCCAAAATGGGAAGGTCGTGTGGAACGACGGGATGACCGAAGAGGAGGTTGCGGCGATGAACGCATACGCCCGCCGCTTCCAGGAGGTCAACGACGCGATCCTTGACACGGATTATTATAGAGAGACATAATACAAACCGGCTTCCCTTGGGGGAAGCCGGTTTGTATTTTCAGGAGATCGTGAGGCGGAACACGTCGCCCGCCGCACCGCAGAACACGACCGACCCGCCGCCGGACAGGATGGCGCTGGTGTCGCCAGTGGCTGCGCTCTGGTTAACAGTCTGCCCCGCCGCGTCAAACAGAACGAAGCCCGCGCCGGCCGGCATCTGGACGGTCATGGTCTTACCGTCCAGCGACTGCGGCAGGTTGTACCAGCGGTTGTAGCCATCCGGCTGGATGGTCAGGTGGGAGCGGGGGCCGGTATGGATGTCCGGCACGGCCGAGGCATCCATATACAGTCCGTCTGTGGAATGCATATACTCCGTGCCGCCGATTGTTTCGACCCAGTAAGGCGTGGTATCGCGGCCGCCCATCATGGGGATCTGCACCGCAACGTCCGCGCGCGTGCCGTCGGTCAGCGGATTGGAAACCAGATACCCGTCCACAGTGCCGATGCCGAGCATGGGAGGACCGTACAGGAACAATTGCGAGCTGGCCTTGTCGGTCACGGAGACATAGGCCTTGCCCTGGCGCGCGCTCCAGTCGGCCTGCGTCTGTGCGGATACGGGGTTTTCCGGCAGCTTCTGCAGATAATAGCTTTCGGAAACCAGGTCGCACAGGATGCGGACCGAGGAATAGCCGCGCGCGGTCAGATAGGCGTTGCCGTTCTGCTCGATAAAGCGCAGTTCAGCCAGGCCGTTTTCCGATTTGAATACCCCGTCTCCGCAATAAAGGTAGGTAGAACGCTGCAGGGGAGAATAAGCGTTGGACAGGGTAAGCGTACCCGCGTCCTCCATGGTCAGGCGCATGAGCGAGGTCGAATCGCCGTACAGGCCCTCATACCGTTTAAGCCCGCTGTCCAGTGCTACCTGGCGGGCCGGTGTGAACGTATCCGCAGCGCTTTTGCGTTCGGTGATGACGCCCTTTTCCTCCAGCCGGTCGAGCAGGAGGCTGGAGGCGAGCATCTGGCAGTACAGGCTGCTGCCGCCCGAGGTGGAGACCGCGGCGCTCAGGCCGTATTCCGGCAGGACGATCAGCGAATTGTGCATCAACAGGCTGTCCCCGCCCTTTGTGACCGCCTGGATGCCGTACAGGCTGAACGGATACAGGTCAACGCTGTCCCAGCCCAGGCCATAGCCGATCACATTGCTGTCCGCGTCCAGCCATTGCCCGTTTTGGTACTCCTTATGGAAGGTTGCCGTGCGCGCGCGGTCGGACAGGATATCCGCTTCGCCGGTGTAGAGCTGCGCGAAGCGGCACAGGTCCTCGGCGGTCGAGTAGATGCCGCCCGTACCGATGATGTTGACCGAGTCGGTCGGTGTTTCCTGTTCCGGCGCGTTGGGATGGTAGGTGCGCACGATGGCGGAACGGTCGAACGTGTCCTGCATGGTTTTGGTATGCGCCATGCCGAGCGGGCCGGTGATCTCCTGATGGATGAATTCGGTGAAGGACTGACCGCTGACGCGCTCGATCAGAAGCTCCGCGAGGGAGAATCCGTCGTTGCAGTACACGGAGAACGCGCCGGGATCGGCTTTGAGCGTTTGTCCGGCAAGGTCGTCAAGCAGGGAATCGTGTGCCTGGGTGTCCGCGTCGTCAAACAGAATGCCGTTGCTGTAGGTGCTGCCCATCAGGCCGGAGGAATGGTTGAGCAGCATACGCACGGTGATATCGCGATAGCGTTCGTCCGCCATCCGGAAATCCGGCAGGTACGCGGTCACAGGGGCGTCCAGCGCAACCTTGCCCTGGTCAACCAGGCGCAGCAGAGCGGCGGTGGTGAACATTTTACTGGTCGAGCCGATGCCGTACAGATTTTCCGTGGTCAGCAGGCGGTTTTCGCGTTTGCTGTACACGCCGGCGACGCCGCTTTCGATAAAGTCGCCGTGGTCCATCATGGCGTACTGGATGCTGGCGATGCCCATGCTGGGGTCGAGCAGAAGCTGGGTGCGCTGCTCCAAGGTGGACGCGCCGGCGCTCTCCGGCATATCGGCGCGGGAAAGCAAACCTTCCGGAAGGCTGGAAAACAACGGGTCCGGCAGCGGGCTGAGCGAGGCGGGCGCGAGAGGGTTACTCGGCCCTGCGGCAAGCGCCGCGGGGGAGACCAGCAGCGCGGCCGTGAGCGTGCCTGCAAGCAGGCGGGACAGGAATCGGTTCATGGAAGCTCCTTTCTGTTGCTGTGGATTATATTTAGAAGATGATCTAAATATAATGGAGATGGGGTGATCTGTCAAGGGATATCCGGAACTGTACAGGGAATATCTGTTTTTTATTTTGACATGATTTGTGTCAAAAGTCGATGACAAGATTCCTGTCACCATATAATAACCGAGAGGTGGTGCGCATGGATATTGGTGAACGGATGAAATCCCTGCGGCAGGACCGCGATATCAGGCAAAAGGAGATCGCGGCGGCTCTGGGGCTGTCGCGAAGCGCATACAGCAATTATGAAAACGGCTATAACGCGGTGCCGCTGGATATCCTGGCGGCGCTGGCACGGTATTACCATACGTCGGCGGACTATCTTTTAGGTCTGACGGATAATCCCGCGCCGCCGCAAAAATGAAAGGCTTCCCAAAAACGGGAAGCCTTTTGTTTTGTGACAGCGGTCAGTTGAAATACACCAGCTCCTCCGCCGGCTTGTCGGCGGGGACGACCTCGACCGCATGCAGCACAGGGCCTTCGCCGCGGTACTGGGGCAGGGCCTCGACCGTGACCGAGGCGGTCACGCGCACCCAGTCGCGCAGCTTGAGGTCCTTTGCGTTGGGATAGCGGCACAGGAAGCCGAGGAACGTGACGTCGTCCGCGCAGCAGACCATGCCGAACCGGCCGGGGACGAACGATCCGGATGGCACGTTGCCGCCGACATACACCTGCGCGCGGAAGCGGATGGTCTTGCCGTCGTACTTGCTCGGATCGCCGGTGGCGTCGATATACCACAGGCCGTAATCCTCATCCCCGATATCGATGATATCCGCGTTGAGATCGAACGGCAGGGGCATGTTGCGGGCGTAGTCCTCGCTGTTTCCGTCCACGTCGTCCAGATAGATGGTCGCACGCGGGTTCATGGCGCGGATGTTCTTCTGATAGAGCATCTCCTTGAGCGCATCGGTGCAGCGGTTGAACACCACCAGGTCGGCGGTGGTGATATGCTCGAACATCATCGGCCCCATATTGGCCGAGTACAGCGCAAAGGTGGAAGCGTCCACCGTTGTGACGATCTGGTACAGCTCCCAGCGGGCAGGGAAAGCGGCGGTCAGGTCGTCCAGCTTCCACATGCCGTTGTATTCGATCAGGATGCGGTCGGGGTCGTATTTCTGCTCGACGCGCTTGAGGATATTGGGCGTCAGCCGGCTGGCCGATTCGATGGAGACGAGCGCTGTGCCATAGCGCAGCAGCTCCTGCTCGTCATACTCCTCGATGCCCTCCTCACAGAGCAGGAGCGCGGTGCGCTCGTTCTCCGTGAAGCCGGGGTCGGCGAGAATCTCTTTGATAAAACGGGTTTTGCCGCTTTCCAGAAAGCCGGTAAACACATAAACCGGTATCGGGTCCTTTTTGGGCATAAGGCTCCCTCCTCAGGCGAGGCCGAACAGGGAAGCGATGCGCTCCTCGTCCAGCTCGGCGCCGATCACACACAGGCGGCCGGTATAGTCGGCCGCGCCGCGGCGGATATCGGGCGCGCCGGGAACATAGTCAAAATGCAGCCACTGGCCGCCGTCGGCCGCGGGTACGATGCCCTTGGCGCGCAGCACGGTGCCGAGCGACAGGTCGCCCAGGCCGGTCAACGCATTCTGCAGGTCCTCCTCCGTGTACGGATGCGGGGTTTCCACGCCCCAGGAGGTGAACACCTCGTCCGCATCGTGGTCGTGGCCGCAGCCGCAGTGGTCGTGCTCGTGGTGATGGTGCGCGTGGCCATGCTCATGGTCATGGCAGCCGCAGGTGCAGTCCGGACCATGTTCGTGGTGGTGTTCCTGGTCATGCTCGTGCTCATGGTGATGGTCATGCTCGTGTTCGTGGTCGTGATGGTGTTCGTGCGCATGCTCGTGGTGGTGATGCGCATGATGCGGCTCGCGCGCGATCTCGTCGAGCACCTCCTGCACCAGGTCGCGGCTGCCCTCCATAGTTGCGAGAAGCTGCGCGCCGGTCAGCTCCTTCCACGGCGTAGTGACGATACGGGCGTGCTCGTTCAGGCCGCGCAGCAGGGCGACGGTTTCGTCCAGCCGCCGCGCCGGACACTCCGCCGTGCGGGAAAGCAGGATCGCGCCGGCATGCGCGACCTGATTTTCAAAAAATTCGCCGAAGTTTTTCAGGTACATTTTCGCCTTGAGCGCGTCGACAACCGTGACGAACGAGTTGAGCGTCACATCCAGATGCGCGTTCTGCACGGCGGCGATCACGTCGGACAGCTTGCCGACGCCCGAAGGCTCGATCAGGATGCGGTCCGGATGGTACTGGTCTACCACCTCATGCAGCGCTTTGCCGAAGTCGCCAACGAGCGAGCAGCAGATGCAGCCGGCGTTCATTTCGTTTACCACGATGCCGGCTTCCTTGAGGAAGCCCCCGTCGATGCCGATTTCTCCGAACTCGTTTTCAATCAGCACGACCTGCTCGCCCTGCAGGGCGTCCGCCAGCAGGCGCTTGATGAGCGTGGTCTTGCCCGCGCCGAGGAAGCCGGAAACGATATCAATTTTTGTCATAGCTTTCGCCTCACCAATGTAAAATTTATGGGATGAACATAGTATACCACGTTTTTGCAAAAAAGAAAAGTTTTAGGGTTAGCTTTTGCTAATCGAAGTGCAAAAGGCACGATTTCGCCGTGGGAAAGCCTGGGAATGCTGTGCAAAAAAACGATAAAACCGTGCAAAAATAAAATGCACAATGGGAATGCGACACATCAAAGACAGATGTCTAAAATGGGGAAAAGCGCTTGTATGGGCAGTTTGCCTGTGCTAAAATGGATACATCTTGTGAAAAAGATGGTCATTGTCACAAAAGAGAGGGAATCCGCTATGAAAATAACTGCACAGTGGATCGCGGAGCAGTGCGGCGTGTCGCGCGGCACGGTCGACCGAGTGGTCAACGGCCGGCCGAACGTTGCGCCGGCGGTGCGCGAACGGGTGCAGAAAGTCATTCGGGAATATGGGTACACCACGCCGGCGCAGCGGCATGCGCTGCGCGCGGAGGGGACCTGCCGCATCGGCGTGCTGCTGCCGGGCCTTGATGCGCTGCTGAGCCGGAAAATACGCGAGGGGCTGCGGCTGGCGGCGCGGCAGTGCGGCGCTGCCGATGTGGACCTTTGGGTGGAAGAGCTGAAAAGCCGGTCGCACCGCTCGTATTTTGAAGCGATCGGCCGGATGGAGGAAAAAGGCGTCAGCGGCCTGATCGTCGCGGCGCCCGACACGGTCGCCATGGCAGAGGAGATCGACCGCCTTGCCGGGCAGGGTGTGCCGGTGGTCGCCTGTTACGCGGATGTGCGGCGCAGCGGGCGGCTGTGCTATGTCGGCGCGGATATGGAAAAGTCCGGCCGCGTCGCGGCAGGGCTGATCGCCCCGTTCGTCGCCGGAGGCACGGTGCTCGCGCTGTCCGATCAGCGGGAGTTCGCCGGACGGGAGGCGCGCATGCGGGGCTTTCTGGAACGGATGCGCGAGCTGGCCGGCGGACGGTTTCACGTTGAGCTGGTGGAAAGCGCGGGCGCGTTCGACCGCTCGTGCGAAGGGCTGCTGCAGCGTCATCCGCATGTCCGCGCCATTTATATGCCCTGCGAACTGGCAGGGGTATGCCTGGAGGACCCCGCCTATTTGCGGCGGGCTGGCACGATACGGACCGTGTGCCATGGGATGACCGCGGCCGTGCAGCAATATCTGGAGCGGGGGCGGCTGGACTTCGCAATAGACCAGAACCCGCTTTTGCAGGCCGCGCGTGCGGTCGAGATACTGGTGCGGGCGCTGCGGACGGGGGAGCCGCCGCGCCGGAAAGAGGAATATATGGATACACGCATTATCACACGCGAACTGCTGTGACAGGAGAGGAGACAAACGGAAAGACCATGAATCGAAGAGTAATCGGCGCGCTGCTGGCCGGCGCGCTGTGTATGGCAACGGTCGTGCCGGCCGGCGCCGTGAACAGCGGCGGGACCGCCGCCGTGCAGGAGGAGGCGCCGCCGGAAGCGCTTACCGTCAAGCAGATGGGACTGCGGGCGGTCGAGCGCGCGGTATCGGAAAACAACGCGAGCGTACAGTCGCTGCGCAAGACCGCGGCCGGTATGGATACCGGCTCCAGCATGTCCGAGCAGTTTGAGGCACAGGGCGGCGCGCTGGAACTGCAGATCAAGCAGTACCAGGAGATGATCGGCAAAATGGAAGAGGCGATGGAGCAGATAGCTGATAAGGAGAGCGACCTGTATAAGACCTACGAGGCGCAGAAAAAGCTGCTGGAAAACCAGCGGGACAGCCTGCAGCAAAGCGCGGCCAGCCTGCCGCTGCAGGGCGCGGCGGTGGTCATGCAGATCGAGGATGCGGTCTACCAGATCAGGAAGCAGGCGGATAACGTGGCCGACCAGATCACCATGGCCGCGCAGACGCTGCTGATCTCCATTCAAAACCTGCAGTATTCGCAGCAGAAGCTCGAACGGCAGCTTGCCTCGCTGGACCGCAGCCTGGATGTAATGGAAACGCAGCTTTCCCTTGGACTGGTCAGCCAGTACCAGATGGATACCGTGCGCAATCAGCGGGATAACCTTGCGCTTGGCATCACAAACCTACAGACGCAGTGCAACAACCTGGCAAGCAGCCTTGCGCTGATGTGTGGCTATGACGCCGGAACGCTGGTGATGCCGTCGGCTTTCGCGGCGGTGACGGAAAAGGACCTGAAGGCGATGTCCTACGAAGCGGATCTGGAAGAGGCGCTGAAGAACAGCTTTTCCATCTGGCAGAAGCGCAATACGCTGCGGCAGGCGCAGAACGTGTATGACGACAGCTACGACAGCAGCGTGTATGCCGTGCAGTCCGCGCGCGAGGCGCTGGCGGCCGAGCAGGAAAGCGTGGAATCGGCGTTTGCCAGCACGTTCCAGTCGGTGCAGGACTCCCGCGGCACCCTGCAGGCCGCGCAGACCGCCGAACAGCAGGCGGAGCTGGATTTCAAGACCAGCCGGCTGCAGTATGAGCGCGGCATGCTTTCCCGTCTGGACTACCTGCAGGCGCAGGATACGCTGGAAAACGCAAAGCTGGATGTGCAGACCGCGGAGCTTGGCCTGGTGTCCGCTTTTAATCAGTATGAATGGGCCAAGCGCGGGCTGACCACTGCCATCGCGTGAGAGTGAGAGAAAGGAGAACAGGATGAAAAGATATATTGCCGCCGGGCTTTCCGCACTGCTCCTGTGCAGCATGTGCGCGCCCGCGTATGCGGCGGATGCCGGAAGCGGGGAGCAGGCTGCGGAAGCGGAGGAAAACGCGCCGGTCAGCCTGACCTTTGACACGCTGGAGCAGACCGTGCGCGAAAACAACGTGTCCATCAAGTCGTATAACAATACGGTCAAGAGCGAGGAAGAAACCGATGTAAGCGTCGATTACGATATGGATTACATAACGATCGTCAACCAGATCTCCTCCTACAGGCAGCAGATTGCAGACCTGAAAGACGCGATCGATGACCTGGGCGATGACCCCGAGCAGGCGGCGCTCAAAAGCACGCTGCAGGCCCAGCTTAGAACGCTGGAAAGAAACCTGCAGGCGGCGCACAGCTCGTACAACGACCTGGACGACAAGGAGGACGACGCCAAAGAGGACCAGCAGAAAACCGTGGTCAGCACAAGGCGCGAGATGCAGAACGCCGCGGACCAGATCTGCAAGGACGCGGAGAACAACTATATCTCGCTGGAGGCCCTGCAGTATTCCCTGAATGAGACCGAACGCAGCCTGGCCCAGCTTGACCGCAACATCGCGGCCGTGGAGAAGCAGGTCGCGCTCGGCATGGCAGGGCCGAACCAGCTCAAGAGCCTGCAGAGCCAGCGGGAGACCCTGCTGGCCAGCCAGACCACCCTGAACACCCAGTATGAGAGCCTGAGCAACACCCTGGCCATCCAGTGCGGCTACCATACGGGTACCGTGTTCCGGACCGCGGCGCTGCCGGCCGTGACGCAGGAGCAGCTCGACGCCATGGACTACGAGGCCGACCTGAAGGAAGCGGTGAAGAACAGCTATTCCATCTGGGCCAAGCAGGACACGGCGGACAGGGCTTCGGACGACTATGAGGACAACGTGACCAACAACCTGTACGCATATGAGGCGGCCAAGATCGCGCTGGACGCGGAGAAGGAGAACGTGACCGCGTCGTTCCGCAAGCTGTACAAGGATGTGCAGGAGAAGGGGGACGCGCTGCGCGCGGCCAACGCCGACCTGGAGCAGGCGGAAAAAACGTTTGCCGTGCAGCAGGTCCAGTATCAGCGCGGCATGATCTCGCAGATGGCCTTTGCGGACGCGCAGGATGCTCTGGAGGCGGCGCAGGAGGCGGCTGCCGCGGCCGAAATCAATTTGTTTACCTCGTATAATACATACGAGTGGGCGAAGCGCGGCGTGATGGACAGCGCAGCCTGACAGAACAGCCGGAAAATCAGACCACAATGGAGGACCAAATGAGACGTAAACGTATTTTTGCCGCGGTGCTCGCGGGCGCGATGCTGTTCAGCGCGGGCTGCGGCAAGGAGGAAACGGTGGAAGAGGAGGCGGCGCCAGCCGGCACCGCCGTCGAGGTGATGGAGGTGCAGGCGGGCGAGATGAGCGCCGAATACGCGGTGACCGGCAAGGTCGCGGCGGTCAATGAGGTGCAGGTGTTCCCGCTTTTGGCGGGACAGGTGATGACGCTCCCCGTCAAGGAGGGGGATAAGGTGAGCAAGGGACAGACCCTGTTCACCGTGGATACCACCACTGTCACCTCGACGATGGGCGCGCTGCAGCAGTCCTACAGCGCCACCAAGACCGCGACCGACCGGGCGATCGAATCCGCGCAGATCGGCGTGGAGCAGGCGCAGCGGACGGTGGATAACACGCAGGCGCTGTTTGAGGCGGGCGCGGCCGCCGAGCAGGATGTTACCAACGCCAAGCAGGCGCTGGTGCAGGCGCAGGCGGCGGTTGCGCAGGCGCAGGCGCAGCAGGCGGCCTCGCTCGCCCAGATACAGGCCTCGATGGACCAGATCAACTCGCAGGCCAAGCTGGGTACGGTGACCGCGCCCTGCAGCGGCACGGTGACCACGGTCAACCTGGTGCGCGGCGGCATGGCCTCGTCCGCGCAGCCGGGCGTGGTCATCGCGGAGGACGGCAAGGTCGAGGTGCAGACCTCGGTCGCGGAGGATGTGTACACCAACATCAAGGCAGGGGACGAAGCGGGCGTTGTCATCTCGGTCCTGTCGGACGATATGACGCGGGGTACGATCGCCTCCCTGCCCGCGGCGGCCAATGTGCAGACCAGCCTGTATGATATCTCGATCACGCTCCCGTCCAACGTCAATCCGCCGATCGGCGCGTTTGCGACGGTCACTTTCTATACCAACCGCAGGGAAAACACGCTCTCCGTGCCGACCGAGGCGATCCTGACCGGCGCGAATGAGGAGCAGTATGTTTTCGTGGTGGATGACTTCGGCAGCGGGGACACCGTGACGCGCGTTACGGTGGAGACCGGCCTGGTCAGCAAAACGGATACCGAGATCCTTTCCGGCCTGGCCGAAGGGGATGTGGTGGTCGTGAAAGGGCAATCCTACCTGTCGGACGGCGCGATGGTGCGCGTCGTGACCGGTGAGGACAGCGTCCTGAACGAGACCGAAGGGTCGGACGATGTGCCGGCCGCCGCGGATGGGGAGGGCTAACTCCTTATGAAAATCGCGGAAACCTGTATCAAGCATAATGTAATGACCATACTGACGTACATCCTGATCGTCGTGTTTGGTTTTTACTGCTTCCAATCGCTGCCGCTCGCGCTCATGCCTGAGATGGAGCTGCCGGTGGCGATCGTATATTCGACCTATGCGGGCGCGGGACCGGAGGATATCGAGCAGCAGGTCACAAAGCCGCTGGAGTCCGCGTGCGCGGGTCTGGCGGGCCTGGATACGCTGATGTCGACTTCGGCGGAGAACATGTCCATGGTCATTGTACAGTTCGATTACGGCACTGACCTGGATGAAACGCTGACCGATATGCGCGACAAGGTCGATATGGTGAAATCCCAGCTGCCGGAGGACGCCTCCGACCCGACGGTCATGTCCATTGACATCGACTCCATGCCGGTTATCATGGTGGCGCTCACAGGCAGCGACCTGGCTACGCTGCAGTCGATCGCGGAGGATGAACTGGAGCCGGCGCTCGAACGCCTGGAGGGCGTGGCGTCGGTAGACATCATGGGCGGCTATGAGAATGAGGTCGCGGTCAAGACCGATGCGGCCCGTCTCAAGGGCTTCAACCTGACCGTGTCCTCGGTCGCGCAGCAGATCGGCGCGGACAACATGGCCGTGCCGGGCGGCGAGCTGGACAGCGGCTCGCAGACGCTGTCCGTGCGCACGGACGGCGAGTATCAGTCGGTGGACGATGTGAAAAACGCCCTGATCTCGCTCCCCACGGGCGGCACGGTGCGCCTGAGCCAGATCGCGGACGTATCCATGCAGCCCAAGGACCAGGACGCGCTGGCAAAGGTGGACGGCAAGGAATGCCTGCTGCTGTCGGTCAACAAGCAGTCCGGTTCGAACACGGTGGAGATTGCCGAGCTGGCGAAAAGCGAGCTGGATATCCTGACCGCGGACTATGAGGCGCTCGACTGGAGCCTGGTCATGGACCAGTCGGATTACATCAACATGACGGTGGATAACACCGTGTCAAACATCTGGATGGGCGTGCTGTTCGCGGCAGTCGTGCTGCTGCTGTTCCTGCGTGACCTGGGCGCAACGGTCGCCATTTCCGTGGCGATGCCGTGCTGCATCCTGTTCACTTTCCTGATTATGTTCGCGCTGGATATCACGCTGAACATGATGTCGCTGGGCGGTATCGCGCTCGGCGTCGGCATGATCGTGGATAACTCTATCGTTGTGCTGGAAAACATCTTCCATTACCGCACGGACGGGTACGACCGCTGGGAATCCTGCACCAAGGGTACAAAGGAGGTTGTGACCTCGGTCACCGCCTCTACCCTGACGACGATCGCCGTATTCCTGCCCATCGGCCTGTCGGGCGGCATGACCGGCATGATGTTCAAGGAATTCTGCATCACGATTGTGGCGCTGCTTTCTTCGTCCCTGATTATTTCGCTGACGCTGGTGCCGCTGCTGTGCTATATCCTGCTCGACCGCGGCGGTGTACACCGTATTGCCGGCGGCAAGCCCGGCACGCGGGAGCAGGTGATGGGTGACCGCCCGTTTGCACGGATGTATAAGAAAGCACTCAAGCTGTTCATCACCCGCCGCGCGGTGGGCATCCTGCTCACAGTGGTAATCTGCGTCGTTTCGGTATTCAGCATGGGCATGGCCGGCATGGAGCTGATTCCGGAGATGGACCAGGGCTCGATCAGCGTATCGGTCGGTATGCCGAGCGGCTCCACAATGGAGGAGACCGCGGCGATTCAGGACCGCATTGTGGCGATCGCGGAAAAAACCATACCGGAAATGGAGCAGGTTTACTACAGCACGGGCAGCTCGGCCTCGGTCATGTCGAGCGCGTCCGGCTCGAGCGTTACGATTTCGCTGGTCGATCTGGAGGAGCGCGACCGCTCCTCTGCCGAGGTCGCCAACCAGCTTCGCCGCGACCTGGCGGATATCGCGGGCTGCGAGATCACCGTCTCGGCCAGCAGCATGTCGATGGGCGAAGGTTCGGATATCAGCGTTCAGCTTTCCGGCAAGGATTATGACCAGCTCGCGGAAGTGGCCGACGATCTGGTGCAGGAAATCAGCACGATACCGGACGCGATCAATGTCGAGTCCTCTTCCGGCGACGAGGTGCCGCGTGTGGCAGTCAAGGTCAACCGCGAGAACGCATCCCGCTTTGGTTTGACCGCGGCCACGATCGGCACGCTGGTGCGCGGCGAGCTGACCGGTTCGACCGCGACCACGCTGCGCATGGGCGGCGAGGAATACGATGTGACCATTTCGGGCGACGAGACGCTTTCGCAGGATATCGACGCGCTCAAGTCGCTGCAGCTTCCGGCCGCGACCGGCGGCACGGTGCCGCTCTCCATGGTAGCGGACGTCTACACCGAGCTGTCTCCGCAGTCAATCACCCGTATCGATCAGGATGAAACGGTCACGATCACGGGCGAAAGCGAATCGGGCGACAGCGTCGGCATCATGCAAAAGGTCAATGAGATCGTAGCGGGCTACCAGTTCCCAGAAGGGGTACAGATTGAAGACGGGGATACATCGGCCTCCAGCATCGCGGAAACGACAGGGTCCCTGCTGACCGCGCTGGCGGTCGCCATCCTGCTGGTGTATTTCATCCTGGCGAGCCAGTTCAACTCGTTCGCCCTGCCGGTGGCGATCATGCTGATCCTGCCGATCGGCCTGCTCGGTTCGCTGATGCTGCTGTGGCCGACGGGCAACAAGGTGTCCATGGTTGCGCTGCTGGCGGTCATTATCCTGGCCGGTACGGTGGTCAACTCCTCGATCGTGCTGGTCGACTATATCCTGCAGCGGCGGGAGCGCGGCGAGGATAAGAACACCGCGATCCTGAACGCCTGTCCGCGCCGCGTGCGTCCGGTGCTGATGACCGCGCTGACCACGATCCTCGGCCTGGTGCCGATGGTGTTTGCGGGCGGCGAAGGCTCGGAGATGATGGCGCCGATGGGCGTGGTAATGATGACCGGCATGGTCATTTCCACCGTTGCGACCCTGTTCATCACGCCGGTATACTATTCGTTGACGGACAGCGTGGTTGAGCGGATCAAAAAATGGGCGAACCGGCCGAAAAAAGAGCATGGCTGGCGGAAGAAATGGAAAAAAGGCGAGGAATAACCGCGTTTGCCGGATAACTGGCCATTGCTTTTTTCGCGTGGATACGGTATCATAATAAAACGTATGGAAACAGCGAAAAAGGAGGCAGGCAAGGTGAAACGATCGATCGCGGTTACCGCGCTTTGCGTACTGGTGCTGTCCGGCTGCGCCGGACAGACCGATACGGTAGGACCGGCGGCGGAGGAGGCCGGCAAGGTTAATCCTCAGCTGCAGGCCCTGGAGCAGGCAGAGCAGGCCGGCCTGCTGGACGGAGACGCCGTGGGCGGCGGAACGCTGTCCGAGGAAGAGGTGCTTCGCCAGGTGGGCGAACTGTTTGACACGTCGCGCTATGTGGCCGCCGCGACCGGCGAGACCCTTTCGGTCGGCGCCGAGGCCGGCCGGACGCATGAATACCTGGTGGTGGAGGTCAGCGATGAGATGGGCGAGCCGGTCGGAAAGCTCGCGGTCGACCGCGAGACCGGAGAGACGTACCATTACCTGGGGGACGGTGTGCTCGACGATTACGCCACCTTCCCGCTGTATGATCCGGCAGCGGTGCATACATACGGCTGGGCGGGTTCCTATGCGGGACCTGCTTCGGTCGGGCTGGAGATCGCGCAGGAGGAGGAAGGCCGGCTGACCTACCGCTTTTCAGACGGCACCGAAGGCGTCGCCGAGATAACGGGCGAGACCGCCAAATCCGCGGACGGGGAGATCAATTTCCTGCTGGCGGAGAATATCGTGACCGTTGCGGGCGGCGGGCTGACAGGCAACTACACCGCCCAGCCCGCAGTAACGGAATAACGCGCGCAAAAAAGCCGCGGGACGTTGGTCCCGCGGCTTTTCCGTTATTCCGTGCCGCTTTCTCCCAGCAGCTCGAGTACGTCGATCGCCGTGCCGGCGCGGGACGCCTCCACATGGACGTGGGGGTCGAGCGCCGCTTCCGCGTCGATGCTTTCCGCGCATGCGCCGAGCGCTTCGCCCGCCGTGACCGCCTGGCCGGCAACGACGCGCACGTCGGTCAGGCCGCGGTAGGTGGTCATCAGGTCCGCGTCGTGCGAAAGCGTGACGCAGGTGCCGTACAGCCCGTCCTCAAAGACCTCCTGCACGGTGCCGTCGGTCAGGGCCAGCACGGTCTCGCCGGCCTCCGCACCAAAGTCCGTGCCGGAATGGACGCGCCAGTCGCCGAACGTGGGCTGGAACAGCAGCTCGTCGCCGGAGAACGGCGTAATGACGGCGCCCGAGGTCGGCCGCACATAGACCGGCGCGGACACGGTGACCGCCGGCTCAGCCGGCGCAGGCTCCGGTTCGACCGGCGCGTCCACCGGCTCGGCCGCCTCGTCCGCAGGCGCTTCCTCGGACATGACCGGCGTATCGTCGGACAGGTCGGGGAGGGCTTCTGTCGGCGAGATGATCGGCGTGCTTGGCGCCGGGGCTGCCTGCTCCGGTGCGGTGGAATTCGACCAGAGCACCCATGCGGATACGGCAATAATCAGGCCGCATACGGTCAGGATGGTGTAAAAGCCGCGCGTAGAAAGGGCAGCGGTGTGTTTGGAATTATATTGTTTCATATCCCTTTACCTCCGTTGACCCAAGTATGGCCGTGGAGATAAAAAAATATACAAAAAATTTGATTTATCTGCGAGGCGCACCGCTCCGGCGCGCTCTGGGAAGCGTCAAATCCGCGTCAGGACCGTATCCTGGTAATAGTTGGAGAGGATATCCTGGTACGTCGCGCCCTGCTCCGCGAGGTATTTCGCGCCGTATTGGGAAAGGCCCACGCCATGTCCATAGCCGATCGTGTGGAAGGTGATACTGTCCTCGGTGGTGGTGATGGTGAAATTGGTGGAGTTCAGGCCGAACAGCTCGCGCACCGCCGTGCCTTCTACCGTCAGGCCGCCGAGCTTTACCGTGATGACGCCGCCCGCATCCGACCGGACGGAGGCCTTGAACCAGGTGTCCGGCGCGCCGGATACCTCGGCGGAAGGAAAGCTTTCCTGAACGGTCTGACGGAAATCCTCCACCGGTACGGTGACGGACGACTCGTATTCGCTGCAGGCCGAGCCGCCGGGGCTGACCTCGCTCTGCAGGTAGGGGATATCCTCGCCCCAGACGTCGGCCGCCGCTTCGGTGCGCGGTCCGCTGACACAGTGGAAGACAGCGGCGATCGGCGCCCCGTCGTAGGTGAGGATCTCCCCCTCGGTATCCCGAACCGCCTGCCGCACGCGGGACAGGTCGCTGCCGGCGGCGGTTTCCACCGCAACGTCGCGGTAGGCCGCGCAGTGGTGGTAATCGTCGCAAAGGTCGGCGTCCGGATGGACGTCGGGACGGCCGCGGGAGAGCTTATAGACCGCGTAGGTGCGCGCCGCGACCGCCTGCGCGCGGATTGCCTCGAGCGGGAAATCGTTGGATATCTCCGCGGCGACAACCCCCTCCACATAGGTTTCCAGCGGGAGTGAGGTCGGGGTTCCGTCGATTTCCACCGTGACGGTTGAATAATCCGCCGCTCCGGCGTCCGCGGCCGCGTCCACCGGCGCGGCGTCGGGGATCAAGGGCATCTCCGGTGCCTGCCCGTCCGCAATCCCGCCAAACGACCACACCATAGGCAGCAGGTACAGGACGGAAACCAGGCCGCAGCCGGCCAGCAACAGCTTGCGCATGTCCGACGCCTCCTTTCTCTGGAACTATATGCAAAGCAATTAATTGATAGAACACCAAATATAGGTTGTTATTGACAGCGCTTCCAATATGTAGTATTATTTGAACTACAGAATACGAACAAATGTTCGATTAAATGGGAGGGCTGTTATGACGCTTCACGAGATGGCGCGGGAATACAGGTCGAATACCGCGTTGCTGGAGCTGCGTCTGCGCCAGCTTCAGGTGGCACAGCGGCGCGCGCGCCAGAAAGAGGTCAAATACCGGTTAAAGCAGCGTATCGGCTGTCTGCGCGTGCTGATCAACGAGAGCCGCAAGACAGCGTTCGTGCTGGAGCATTATTATCAAAAAGGAGGCATGCAGAATGAGGACAAGCGGGCTGTTTGAACGCGAGGCCGACCGTGCGGCATACGAGGATTATGTCGCCGCGCTGGCCGGGGACGACAGCGCGTTCCGTGCGGCGTTTCGGGAGGCGTTTTTCCGCGCTCTGAAGGAGCAGCTGACCGGCAGGCAGTATGAGGTGCTGTGGCTCAACGAGGTGGAAGGGCTTTCCGGCAAGGAGATCGCGTACAAGCTGGGCATCAGCCAGTCGGCGGTGTCGCGGCACCTGACGCGCGGAAAGACGCGGCTGCGGCGGCTGCTGGCATATAACCTGGAGCTGCGCAACCAGAGCTTTTCTTAGACTGTGCGAAAAGGGATTGACAAATACCGAGAGGAGAGTATATAATTGTGCTATTAAAATAATACAAAAGGAGCGGTGAAACATGAACATGAAACGCTGGCTGGCAGGCTGCCTGGGCGCGGCGGTCATACTGGGCTGCCTGCCTCTGGCGGGCGCGGCGGACGATGCGGCGCAGCGGCGACAGGAGGATCTGGACTATTTGGTGGAGACGCTGACCACAAAGCATCCGGATTTTTACGCCAATACGACCGAGCAGGCGGTCGCGGACAAAAAGGCGGAGATCGAAGCCGAGCTGGATACCGCGTCCGATCTGGATTTTGCGATCGGGCTTGCCGAGCTGGCGGCGCTGGCGCATGATTCGCATACGATGCTGTCGGTCGGCAGCGCGCTTTCCGGCCAGCTCAGACAGCTTGGCATGGTGCCGAAATGGTACGGCGGCCGCTGGACGCTGACCGGCGGCGTGGCCGATTGCCGGTCGTATATCGGGCAGGAGATCACGTCGATCAACGGCATGCCAATCGATGAGGTGACCGAGCGCCTTTCGCCCATGATAAGCTACGACAACGCGGTCGAGCAGCGCATACGGGTAGGGCAGCTGCTTTATGTGGCCGATGTGTTGGAACATTACGGTGTCATTGATGCGGATTCCGATATGGTTACGGTCGGCGTGCGGGATGCGGCGGGAAAAGAAACCGTGCTGCATATCCCCTGCATGACGCAGGCCGAGGCGGCAGCGGCGCTGAAAGCGGGGGAATGGATCACCCGCGACATGCTGCGGAAGGACGTGCCTGCGACCGAGCCGGACGGGAGCGTTTACTACAAGCTGCTCGACCTGGGCGGCGGCACACTGTATATGCAGTATAATAAATGCTTTGAGGATCCGAACCTGCCGATGGAGCAGTTTGCCGCTGAGGTCGAAGGAAAGCTCGCCTCCGGCGAATACACAAAGTTCGTCATTGACCTGCGCAGCAACGGCGGCGGGTCGGACGGCGTGCTGTACCCGATCACCTATCTGGCGCAGCAATTCCTGGCCAAAGGAAACGCTGTGTACGCGCTCGCGGGAGAGAATACCTTTTCCTCCGCGCTGATTAATACGGTGCAGCTCAAGGACATCGGCGCTGCTGTGGTCGGTACGCCGACCGGTGGCAGCGTGGATCATTTCGGTGCTGTGACCGTGTTCGAGCTGCCCAATTCCAAGTTCCGCGGCCAGTATTCCAACAAATTCATCGATTTGGGCAGCTATTATGAGGCGGCCAAGCCCTACGGCGTTGAAAGCTTCCCGCCCGATATCACGGTCGGACAGTCCTTCTCGGATTACCTCAACGGCATAGATACCGCCGTGCAGTATATCCTGACGCATGACGCAGTGAAGCCGGAGCTGCGCAAGTCCGCCGTGGTTTCCGGCGCGAAAATAGAGGTGAACGGCACGCCGGTCGCGGCTGCGGCGTATGAAATCGAGGGCAGCAACTATTTCAAGCTGCGCGACCTGGCGATGGCCTTTGCGGGGACGAACACGGCGTTCAGCGTATCCTGGGATGGGGAAGCGAACCGAGTGACGATCGCCGCGGGCGCTTATACGCCGGTCGGCGGCGAGCTGGAGCCGCTCAGCGGCGGCGGGCAGACCGCGGCCCGTGCCACCGCGGAGGTGTATCTGCAGGATATGGGGATGCCGCTGGTCGGCAAAGCCTATGAGATCGACGGCAACCACTATTTCAAGCTGCGCGACCTGTGCTTCATGCTGGGCGTGCGCGTGGAATGGGACGACGCCGCGCAGACCATCCGCATCGATACGACAAAGCCGTATATTTGAAAAAGAATGCAATAAAAATGATCCCCCAGACTTGTCTGGGGGATCATTTTTCGTCTTCCATCGGGATGTGGTCGACCAGAAGCAGTTCGCCGCCGGCGGCGCGCCAGCCCGCAAGGAAAGCCTGCTCCGCCAGGGCGCGGCGGGCGTCGCTGTCCGCAGCGGCGCCGGCTTCCCTGAGGAAGCGCTGCAGGGCCTGTTCGTAAAAAGACATTGTGCAACCTCCATTTGACATTTAGTGAATGTCATTCTTGCTTGCAGTATAGCACATAATAAGGCTGATGACAATTACTAAATGTCAACGGGAGGAAAAAGAATGTACAAGAACCGTTTAGCAGATGGAAGCTGCAATATCTGCGGCAGAAAGGTCGCGCGGCTGCGTTCCGGCCTTTCCCCGAAGGTATCCCAGCGCGCGTTGGCCGAACGCATGCAGTTGGAGGGCGTTGACCTGGATAAGAACGCGATACAGCGGATCGAGTGCGGCAAGCGGTTTGTCACGGATATCGAGCTGCGCGCGCTGGCCGCGATCTTCAAAGTCCCTGCGGAGGAACTGCTGTCGGAAGAGTGACGGCGGGGAGGCCGAAACCGTATGCAGCGCAAAAAGAACGTCCCGCACGCGGCGGGACGTTCTTTTTCCTGTGCGGGCAGCGCGGCTCAGTCCAGATAGCTGCCGACGGGGCTTTGGTTGTACTGCTTGATGATGCGGACGACGATCGAACCGTCCGGCTGTTCGGCCTCCTCCACGATCCTGTACTGGGTGCGGTTGCGTTCCAGCGAACGTTTATAATGCTCGACCTCCTCGCGGATCTGGCGCACTGCGCTGGCGCGCGGCGCGTCCTCCTTGAGCAGAAAGTGCAGGGTTTGGCAGATACAGGCCGCCTGAATGCGTTTCATTCCGGTTTCCTCCCTTTCACAAAATAGTTAAGCTGTCCAAACAGCATGGAGCTTGCGGATAAGCTGCACGCTGCGCTTTTATTTTAGGAGAAAACGGCCGAAACCGCAAAGGCGGTTTTGAACAAATTGCGGCAGGGAATTTTTTGTGCGCTTTGCGCATGGTCAGAAAAACGAAAGCTGTCCGCAGCCGAAGCCGCGCTGGTAGCGGCGGGTGATGTCGCGCATCCGGTAAAAGATGCCCGCTTCGTCGCAGGCGCGGGTGAAAACCGTCCAAAGCTGCCGTGCGTGCGGGCTGGCGCACTGGTAGCGTGTGCCGTAGCGCGCGATGTATTTCTGCTTCAGGCCGGGGAAGGCGCGGTCGAGCTGCTGGTAAAAGTAGGCGCGCTGGCGGTCGCGCAGGGTCAGGCCGAGCGCGGGATAGATATACGGCACGCCCGCCTCTCTGGCCCGCCGTACCAGCGTGCGGATGTTTTCCTCGGTATCGGTCAGCCACGGCAGCACAGGCATGAGCAGGATGCAGGTGGGCAGGCCCGCGTCCGACAGGCGGGCGAGCGCGTCCAGCCGCGCGGAGGGCGGGGGCGCGTACGGCTCGATCACGCGGGCGAGCGCGTCGTCCGCGGTGGTCACGGTCAGCTTGCACAGCACGGGCGCAGCCGCATGGATCTCGCGCAGCACGTCGATATCGCGGCAGATCAGGTCGCTTTTGGTGGCGATGGCCGTGCCGAAGCCATAGGCCGCGAGCAGTTCGAGCGCGTGACGCGTGAGCTGCTCAGCGCGCTCGAACGGGTTGTATGGGTCGCTCATCGCGCCGGTGGAGACCACGCCCGGCTGCGTTTTGCGCCGCAGGTCGTCGCGGATGATGCGCAGCGCGTCCTGCTTGGCGCAGACGATGTCGAAATCGTCGTTGCGGTAGCATTCCGAGCGGCTGTCGCAGTAGATGCAGCCGTGGGAGCAGCCGCGGTAGATGTTCATATTGTAGCGCGCGCCGAACCAGCCCGCGCCGTTTTTGGTGCTGGTGACGATGGTTTTTGCCAGTATGGTCCGCATGGCCGCACCGCCTTTCCTGGGGGTTGCGCTATCATTATACCAGAAAAAACGGACAATGCGTGTCCGGATATGCTATAATAGCCGCAGGAGAATGCCCGGGCAAACGCGGAAAGGACGGTAGGGATGAAGGACCTGTTCACGATTGGGGAGATGCATAAGCTGTTCGCCGTGCCGGTGCGCACGCTGCGGTTCTATGACGAGATCGGCCTGCTCCGGCCCGAGCGGGTGGACCCGCGCACCGGCTACCGCTATTATTCCGCGGGACAGTTTGAACGGCTCAACACCATCAAATACCTGCGCGCGCTGGGCGTGTCGCTCGAGCGCATCCGCGGTTTTTTTGAAAACCGCGATACCGACGTGGTGGAACGGCTCCTGCAGGAGCAGTTGGCGGACACGCGGCGGCGGCTGGACGAGCTGCAGCGCATCGAGCGGCGGATCGGCCGGCGGCTGGATGACCTGCGGCGCGCGAGGACGGCCGAGACCGGCGTTGTGCTGCAAAAGACGCTGCCCGCCCGCGCGATCGCATTCCTGCGGCAGGAGATCCCGCAGGGCGGCGATCTGGAAACGCCGCTGGCCGAGCTGCAAAGCCATATCCGGCAGGATGCGGCGGTGTTCCTGGGCAAGGTGGGCGTATCGATTGCGCGCGAGCGGTTGTACGCGCGGCAGTTCGACCGCTACACGGGGATATTCCTGTTCGTCGAGCCGGAGGAGCAGTACGGCGGTCCCGTGCTCCACCTGCCCGCGGGCGAATGGCTGACCGTGTGCTACCGCGGCACGCATGCGCACAGCGCGCCCTCCTATGAGCTGCTGCTGGACGAGGCCGCGCGGCGCGGGTTCGAGCTGGCCGAGGACTCGGTTGAGGTGACGCATATCGACGCGGGCTTCACCAGCGATGAGACCCAGTATTTGACCGAGCTGCAGGTGCCGGTGAAAAAAAGTGAAAATACCCCTTGACCCTCCAGTTGCTGGAGGGTTTATGCTTTTCTTGCAGACAACAAGGGAGGCATATCCATGACAGAGAAAAACCTATTGACCGAGGGGCGCGTGCTGCCCGTGCTGATGCGTTTCACCGTGCCGTTCCTGATCGCTAATATCATCCAGGCGCTGTACGGCGCGGTCGATCTGGCGGTGATCGGCTGGTTCTGCGATCCCGCGAGCGTGGCCGCGGTATCGACCGGCACGCAGGTGACGCAGATTGTCACCAGCCTGATCACCGGCCTGACGCTGGGCGGCACCATCCTGGTCGGCAAATACACCGGCATGCGCGACGAGGAACAGACCTGCAAGTCCATCGGCACCACGCTGACCGTATTCGCGGCGTTTTCCGTGGTGCTGATGCTTCTGGTGATCGGGTTGGCCTCGCCCATCCTGACCGCGCTGCAGACGCCGGAGGAGGCGTTTGTGCTGGCGCGTCAGTATGTGGTGACCTGCGGCTGGGGCATCCCGTTTATCTGCGGATATAACGCCATCAGCGCCATCCTGCGCGGCTACGGCGACTCCCAGCGGCCGATGCTGTTCATCGCGCTGGCGTGCGTGCTCAATATCGCGGGCGACCTGCTGCTGACCGGCGTGTTCGGCTGGGGCGTGCGCGGCGTAGCGGTGGCCACGATCGCGGCGCAGGCGGTCAGCATGGTATGCGCGATCGTGTACCTGAACCGCGGGCATTTTATTTTCAAGTTTACGCTGCGCAACCTGCGCATCGACGGCGCGCGCGCCCGCGAGCTGGCGGGCGTGGGCATCCCGATCTCGTTCCAGGAGCTGATGGTGCGCATCTCCTTCCTGTACCTGACCGCGGTCGTCAACGCGCTCGGGGTGGACGCGGCCTCCGCGGTCGGCGTGGCGAGCAAGTACGACGTGTTCGCCATGCTGCCCGCGACCTCGGTCGCCTCGGCGCTGGCCGCGTTCACGGCGCAGAATTACGGCGCGCAGCGGCCGGCGCGCGTGCGGACCGCGGTGGGCGCGGGGCTGGGGTTCGCGCTGGCCGCGGCGGCGTGCTTTTTCCTGTGGGCGCAGCTTTCGCCGCAAAGCATGATCGGCCTGTTCACCCGCGACGCGGCGACCATCGCGGCGGGCGTGCCGTTCTTCCGCGCCTGCTCGTTCGACTACCTGATGGTGACGTTTGTGTTCTGTCTAAACGGGTATCTGAACGGCCGCTCCAAAACGCTGTTCACCATGTTCTCCTGCTGCTTCGGCGCGCTGTGCGTGCGCATCCCGCTGCTGTATCTGGTGCAGACCTACCGCCCTGACAGTCTGTTTCTGCTCGGCTGCGTCGCGCCGCTGGTCTCGGGCGTGATGGCGGTATACACCATCGCGTACACCGTGCGGCAGTTCCGGCTTGACCTGCGCCCCGCCCCATGCTACGATGGGGAAAAGGAGGCGTGGATATGAACCCTTATCGGGAGATCGACCTGACGGACTGGCCGCGCGCAACGCACTGTGCGGTGTTCCGCGAGCACCTGCTGCCGTCCTATTGCGTAACGGCCGAGCTGGATATCACGCGGTTCCTTGCGCAGGTGCGCGCGCAGGGCTGGTCGTTTACGCTGGCCATGACCTATGCGGCGTGCCGCTGCGCCCATGCGGTCGAGGCGTTCCGCTACCGTTTTGTGGCGGACAAGGTCGTGCTGTTTGACCGGATCGATACGGCGTTCACCTGGCTGGAGTCGGAGAGCGAGCTGTTCAAGGTAGTGACCGTGCCGCTTTGCCCCACCATGCGGGAATATGTGGCGCTGGCGGCTGAGACCGCGCGGCGGCAGACGGCGTATTTCACCGGCCCGTTGGGGACGGATGTGTTCCAGTGCTCCGCGCTGCCGTGGGTGCGGTATACGCATATCTCGCATACCGCGTCCGGCGGGAAGGACAACGGGACGCCGTTGTTCGACTGGGGCCGGTACGGGGAAAAGCAGGGGCGGACAGTGCTGCCGTTTTCCGTGCAGGCGCACCATTCGTTTGTGGACGGCCTGCACATCGGGCGGCTGATCGACGGCCTGCAGGCCTATCTGGACGGCTTTGACGCGGAACAGGAGCTGTCATACAGCACGGAGTGAAACGTGCGGCCGGCCGGCGTGCGAAAAAAGAGACAGGCACCGGCCTGTCTCTTTTCCTGGTTTTGCGCAAAAAATATGTTTTGCGCAAAAAAAGAACGCGACTTCAGGCCGCGCTATTGCACCGCCCCGTCGCGTGTCTTAGCAATAAATAAAAACGGCTTCGAGCGAGAACGTCTCAAAAAAGCTGTCCACCGAAGATGTTAAAATTATAGCGCCAAGAATTTTTGAAAGCAAGATGAAAAACTGACAAAAACACGTTTACAATTTATTCATAATTGTTCATTTCGACAAAACTTACAAAGAAAAGTGTAAAAATGCGGCAAGGTGAATAAAAAGATAGAAAATACTTTACAAAACCGCAAACGCATGATATGATAATTGTACTTTCGCCCCGCGCTTAGCCGACGGACAACCGGACACGTTCCTACCGTGTCCATTTCACCATGCCGCGGCCCGGCCTGTGGGTAAGTAAAAATCTATCAACGAAAGGTGAAACGCCACATGATCCGCAAGGAAGACAAGACTGCCGTTATCGAGGCAAACCGCACGCACGCGACCGACACCGGTTCTCCGGAAGTCCAGATCGCGATCCTGACCGCGCGCATCCAGGAGCTTACCGAGCACCTGAAGGTCCACAAGAAGGACAACCATTCCCGCCGCGGCCTGCTCAAGATGGTCGGCCAGCGCCGCTCCATGCTTGCATACCTGCAGAAGAAGGACATCAACCGCTACCGTGCGCTGATTGCCAAGCTCGGTATCCGTAAGTAAGTGAAACAAGGAAATAGGGGAGCAGTCTGCTCCCCTGTTTCTGTATTTTATAGGAAGGCGGCCAACCCGCTTTTTAGCAGTTGAAGGAGCGCCGAAGCGCGTGCTTCGCCCCTGCTTCAAGTGCTAACAAAGCAAAAAGCCGCCCTCCGTCAAACAAAAAAGGAGGAAAAATAATGGCAAATATCAATCCCTTTGAGTTTAAGAATTACCGTGTTTTCGAAACCGAGATCGCCGGCCGCAAGCTGACCGTCGAGACCGGCAAGATGGCGCAGCTCGCCAACGGTTCGTGCCTGGTGCGCTACGGTGAAACCGCAGTGCTCGTCACCGCGACCGCGTCGGCCAAGCCGCGCGACGGCATCGATTTCTTCCCGCTCTCCGTGGACTTTGAGGAGCGCCTGTACGCAGTCGGCCGCATCCCGGGCAGCTTCATGCGCCGCGAGGGCCGTCCGAGCGAAAAGGCGATCCTCGCCTCCCGCCAGATCGACCGCCCGATGCGTCCGCTGTTCCCCAAGGATCTCAGAAACGACGTGTCCATCGTCTGCACCGTGCTGGAGAACGACTATGACAACTCCCCCGAGGTCGTCGCCCTGCTGGGCGCGTCCATCGCGGTATCCATTTCGGACATCCCGTTCGACTATGTTGTGGCGGGCTGCCAGGTCGGTATTGTGGACGGCCGGACGGTCATCAACCCGACCAGCGAGCAGCGCAAGGTTTCCGAGATGGACGTGACCCTGTGCGCCACCAAGGATAAGATCGTTATGATCGAGGCGGGCGCAAAGGAAGTACCCGAGGACGACATGTTCAACGCCCTGATGGAAGCGCACGAGGAGCTGAAAAAGATCTGCGCGTTTATCCAGGGGATCAAGGACGAGATCGGTAAGCCCAAGTTCGAGTACGAGCATCATGATATTGACCACGACCTGTTTGACAAGCTCGAGGCCGCGGTAAACGACAAGTTCGAGGTCGCGATGGACACGGACGACAAGACCGTCCGCGACGCGGGCGTGCGCGCAATCGTAGACGAGTTCGAGGCCGGCCTTTCCGACGAGTACAAGGAGGAGCACGGCGCGAACCTTGCGGAGTGCGTGGACAAGCTGCAGAAGAAGATCGTGCGCCGCTGGCTGGCCAACGGCAAGCGCGTGGATGGCCGCGGTATGGAGGAAGTCCGTCCGCTGGCGGCCGAGGTACACGTTCTGCCGCGCGTACACGGCTCGGGCATGTTCACCCGCGGCCAGACCCAGGTGCTGACGCTCTGCACACTGGGTACGCTGGGCGACGCGCAGGAGCTGGACACCATTTTTGAAGAGACCGAAAAGCGCTATATCCACCACTACAACTTCCCGTCCTTCTCGGTCGGCGAAACCCGCCCGTCTCGCGGCCCGGGCCGCCGCGAGATCGGCCACGGCGCGCTCGCGGAGCGTGCGCTGCTGCCGGTTATCCCGCCCGTGAGCGAGTTCCCGTATGCGCTGCGCCTGGTATCCGAGGTCATTTCGTCCAACGGCTCGACCTCGCAGGGCTCGGTGTGCGGCTCTACCCTCGCGCTGATGGACGCGGGTGTGCCGATCAAGGCGCCGGTTGCGGGCATTTCCTGCGGCCTGATTACGGACGGCGGCCAGGAAACCACCTTCACCGATATTCAGGGCGTGGAGGACTTCTACGGCGATATGGACTTCAAGGTTGCGGGTACCAAGAAGGGCATTACGGCCATCCAGGTCGATATCAAAGTGGACGGCCTGACCCCGAACATCATCAAGCAGGCGTTTGAGAAGTGCCGCGTTGCCCGTTACGGCATCCTGGACGAGATCATGCTCAAGGCGATCGACAAGCCGCGCGCGGACGTTTCCGACTGGGCGCCCAAGATGACCACCATGCACATCCATCCGGATAAGATCCGCGAGGTTATCGGCAAGGGCGGCAGCGTGATCCAGAACATCGTTGCCGAGTCGGGCGCCAAGGTCGATATCGAGGACGACGGCACGGTCACCATCGCGGCGGTCAAGGCGGCCGACGCGGAGAAGGCCAGAAAGATGATCGAAGCCATCGTCAAGGAGCCCGAGCCGGGCGAAATCTACTACGGCAAGGTCGTGCGCCTGATGAACTTCGGCGCGTTCGTCAACCTGCTGCCGGGCAAGGACGGTATGGTGCATATCTCCAAGATGGCCGACCACCGCATTGAAAAGGTGGAGGACGCGGTCAAGGAAGGCGATATGGTCTGGGTCAAGGTCATGGAGATCGACGACAAGGGCCGTGTCAACCTGTCGATGAAGGACGTTAAGGAAGAGGAAAAGATCAAGTAAGCCTGCTTCCCGCAGCCTAATGAAAAAGGGCTTCGGAACCCAATGGTTCCGAAGCCCTTTTTGTATGCCGTTTTATCCAAGCAGCGCGAGCGCGCGGGGATACAGCGGGTCGAGCGCGCAGCCGCAGGAACCGCATTCCCGCTCCGCCTGCCGGATGGCGTCAGTGAGCGCGGCGCGGTCGCCCGCCCCGTCCAGCCATGCCTGCGCGGGTGCGGCGATCAGCGGCCAGCCGGAGGCGGCAAACTGCCGCAGGATCGCGCGCAGCTCGTCCCCATCCTCGAGCCGTTCGATAAGGAACACGTTGGCCGTATCCGCATCCGGACAACAGAAGCGTGCAGTGCCGGCCGGCTCGCCTGGAAGCGCGCCGCCGTAGCGCAGGATATCGGCGTACAGAAACGCAACATGCATGGCCAGCGGGCAGATGCGCCCACGCTCGGCGTCAAAATCAAAGCTGTCGCCCGGCTGGTGGCCGCGGTGGCAGCCCCTGGGACCGAGCCTGCCGGTCACGGAGATGCGAATACGGGGACGTCCCACGGTGTCATACCTCCCCGAAGAAACGGCGGATTTCGGCCTCGGCGCTTTCCGGAGCGTCCGAGCCGTGGATCACGTTATAGGTGGTCGAGCTGGCGAAGTCGCCGCGGATGGTGCCGGGCAGGGCATTCTCGTTTCGGGTGGGACCCATCAGGGTGCGCATCCCCTGGATGACGTTTTCCCCCTCCACGATCATGGCCAGCACCGGCCCGCTCGTCATATAGTCCACCGTGGATGGGAAAAAGGGCTTGCCAGCAATGTGCGCGTAATGCTCCCGAAGAATCGCCTCGTCCAGCTGCATGGTCTTCATGCGGGTGATGCGGTAGCCCTTGCGCTCGATGCGCGCGAGGATTTCACCGGTAATGCCGCGCTGCAGCGCGTCCGGCTTGAGCATGATATAGGTCCGTTCCATAAAACCGCCTGCCTTCCTGTTTTTCATTTCGTGCCGCTGCCCTTAGTATAACACAGGCGCGGGTAAAAACAATCCCCTTTTGCTTACAGGGAAACGTAGTCCGGCTCGTGCCGCAGGGCGGGCAGGATGCGGCCCGTCAGGTCGGCGGTCGCGATGCGCAGGGAGGAGGTGTTCCGGCAGGGATGGCAGGCGAAGAACTCCGGCTGCAGGACGTCGCGGTCGATCACCAGACGGACGCGGTTTTCCGTGTCGTTCAGCAGGCCGAGGACCGAAACCGAGCCGGGCGTCACGCCGAGCAGCTCGCGCATGGGCTCCTCCCCCGCGAAGGAAAGGCGGGAGCAGCCGAGCTGGCCGGTCAGGTCCTTGGTATGGAACGGCTTGTTCCCCGGCATCAGCAGCAGGTAGAACTGGGTCTTTTGGCGGTTGCACAAAAACAGGTTTTTGCAGATCTCCGCGCCGAGCAGCGCTTCAACCGCGGCGCAGGCCTCGATGGAAGGCGTTTCGCTGTGGTCGGCGCGGCGGTAGGGTACGCCAAGCCCGTCAAGAAAATCATAGCAGGCGGTTTCTGCCGCGCTCCGGCCGGAGCAGTCGGACGGGCGTCCGTCATACAGGGTGGGGTCGAGGGTGAATTCGTTCATATCTAAAACTCCTATTAGTATTATTAACTGAAAATATTGCTTTTGGGATTCAGCGCTTATCGGGGTTTTCGCCGCGCGAAAGGGTGCGGAGCACAGGGACGGTCAACAGCGTAGACAGAGCAAAAGAGCAGATATCGCTGGCCGGCTGGCAGAGCTGCACGCCGAACAGCTCCCAAAACAGGGGCAGCACCAGCGCGAACGGGATGAAGAACAGGCCCTGCCGCGCTGCGGCGACGATGCTGGCCCGCATGGTCATGGCGATATTCTGCAGCAGCATGTTGCACATGGTCACCCAGCCGACCAGCGGGAAAGAGATGCACTGCAGCCGCAGCGTGAGCGCGCCGATGCGGATGACCTCGGGATCGTCCGCGCGGAAAATGGCGATGATCTGCGGCGCGCATACCCAGCCCGCCACGGCCAGCAGCAGCAGGACGGCCGACGAGGATTTGACGCAGAACCAGAAGCCGCGGGTGACGCGGTCGTATTTGCGCGCGCCGAAATTAAAGCCGCAGACCGGCTGGAAGCCCTGGCCGAAGCCGATCATGGCCGAGCCGGCAAACTGGGAAACGCGCGTGACAATGCTCATGGCGGCGATGGCCGCGTCCCCGTAGGGGCGGGCCGCGGTGTTCAGGCAGGTGACCGCGATGGACGCCAGCCCCTGCCGGCACAGGCTGGGTATGCCGCCGCCCGCGAGCGCGAGATAGCGCTTGCGGCTGGGGGAAAACAGGCGCAGCCGGATCTGGATGCCGCCGGACAGCTTCACGCCGAGCAGCAGCAGACCGAAGCTGATTAACTGGCTGAGTATCGTGGCGACAGCCGCGCCCGCAATGCCCAGCTTGAGCACGAAAATGAACAGCGGATCGAGCGCGATGTTCAGGATGCCGCCCGATACCAGGCCGACCATCGCATAGGTGGCGTTGCCCTGCAGACGGAGCTGATTGTTGAGTACGAGCGCGGCGGTCATCCAGGGCGCGCCGATCAGGACGATACACATGTAGGCAAGCGCATAGGGGAAAATCGTCTCCGTTGCGCCGAGCAGATGGCAGAGCGGCGTGCGGAACAGCAGGCCGAGCGCGAGGATGACCGTCCCCGCGCCAAGCGCGGAGAAAAAGCCGGTGGCGGCCATCCGTTCGGCCTCCGCGCGGTGCTGTGCGCCGAGCATGCGGGAGATGTAGTTGCCCGAGCCCTGCCCAAAGAAAAAACCGACCGCCTGTATCAGCGCCATCAGCGGGAACACCACGCCGACCGCGCCGGTGGCGCTGGTGCCAAGTCTGCCGACGAAAAACGTGTCCGCCATGTTATAAATCGAGGTAATCAGCATGCTGATTACGGTCGGTACGGCCATTTTGCAGATCAGCGGCTCGACCGGAGCCTCGGTCAGCTGCTTGTATTTGCGGGCCTGCGCGTCGTTATCCATATGACTGTGCCTCCTTTTCCACGGCCGCGCACAGCAGGGCGACCAGGCTGTCAAAGCTGTCGTCCGGCGACGCGAGCGGGGATTGGAAAAAGCCCGCCGCGGTGAGCGCGCAGTAGCCGTGCAGCGCGCTGCGGATCGTGCGGGAGAGATGGATGCGCCGGTCATCCGGCAGGCGGCAGGGCGCCAGCACGCGGTTGAACAGGTCCATAAAGGCATACTTGCGTTCGACCAGGCTGGGGTCGGAAAAGCGCGGCAGCGACACCATGGCGCGGTAAAGCTGCGGCTGTTCGCGGGCAAAGCTGCGGTAGGCGTCGGCGAGGGCGCGCAGCCCCTCCGCGCCGGTTCTGCCCGCCATGGCGGTTTCGAGCGTGTCCATCAGGCGGTCGAGCGCGCGTTCGGCCAGTCGGGCGTTCAGCTCGGGCAGGCCCTGCAGGTGGTTGTACAATGAGGCGGTCTTGACGCCGAGCGTCTCCGCCAGCTCGCGCAGGGTGAGGTTTTCCGCCCCTTTTTGCTCGGCGAGCGCGGCGGCTGTGTCAATGATCGCCTCCCGACTGAGTCCTTTTCGCGGCATATGCATTCCTCCAAACTAACGGCGTTAGTTTTCTGTATCTTCAGCATAACCGAAAGGGGGGCGTTTGTCAAGCGCGCGCAGGAGGAGAAAAAGGCTTGACATATATCGATTATCTATATATACTGAATATATCGAACATCGATATAAGGGAGGATGGAATTATGGCAATCGATAAAAGCCTGCTGGCGGGCAGTACGGGGCTTCTGATCCTGCGTCTGCTGGAGGAGGGCGACCTGTACGGCTACCAGATGATCGAGCGCCTGCGCGAGCGGTCGGACGACACCTTTTCCCTCAAGGCGGGTACGCTGTACCCGCTGCTGCACACATTGGAGGTGCAGGGGCTGGTGCGCTCCTACGAACGGGCGGCGGACGGTGCGCGCGTGCGCAAGTATTACCGCCTGACCGATCTGGGGCATACCCGTCTGGCGGAAAAGACCGAGGAATGGCGGCGGTTTTCCGGCGCGGTCGAGCGTGTGCTGAAGGGGGGAGAAAGCCATGCGTTTGCCTGAATGCGTGCGGCGGCAGATGATCCGCCTGCTGGGGCGCGACGCGGCGGAGCGCGCGCAGACCGCCGCGGAGCTGGACGCGCTGGACGCGGATTATAGCGAGCCGCCGCTGCCCGAAGCCTTGCTCGGCTGGCTGAACGATGCGACCGGACAGATGCGCTGGAAGCGGGCGCGTCCGGTTGCGGCAGAGGAGCTGGCCGACCACCTGAGCGACCAGTACGAAGCTTTCCGGTCCGAGGGCATGGGCGAGGACGAGGCCGCGCAGGCCACCATCCGCGAAATGGGCGACGCGGTGGAGGCCGGCACACGGTTGGACCGTGCGTGGCGGCCGCGGCCGGACTGGGTGATGCTGGTGCTCGTGCTGGCAACTGCGGCGGCAGGGCTGGCGCTCCAGTACATCCTGCGGCAGCCGTTTTGCGCGTGGATGGGGATATCACCGGGGAATAGCCTGGCAAACCAGCTCTTTTATTTTGCGATCGGCACGGGGCTGCTGTTTTTGGGGTATTTTATGGATTACACCATACTGGGGCGGCATATCCGTCTGCTGTATGCGCTGTGGCTGGCGGTCGGGCTGTTTTTGGCGTTCAGCCCGTGGCGCGCGGTATATAACGGACGGCTGTTTTACACGGCACAGTGGATATGGTTTTTTCCGGTGCTGTTCGCGGGCGTGCTGTACAGCCAGCGCGGCAGGGGGGCGGAGGGCGTCCGCAACTGCCTGCTGAGCCTGCTCGGCATGTGGTTTCTGGCGTGTATCGCGCCGTATATGTCGGCCCTTGGCATATTGACCGTGGTCTGCTGCGGGATGCTGGTGATGGCGGTGCGGCGCGGCGCGTTCGGCAGGTGTACCAGGGGCAGGCTCGTGTTGGCGGTATCGCCGCTGCTGGCCCTGCTGGGATATTTCCTGTTTCTGCTGTATGCCGTACCGCATGCGCGGGAGCGTCTGGCGTTGGTGTTCCATCCGCAGGCGGATGCGTCAACAGCGGGCTATCAGGGCTCCGCGATCCAGTACATCATGTTCGGCATCCCGTTTACGGGCAGCGAAACGATTGACGGCGCAGAGTGGATCAAGCTGGACGGCGCGGGCGATTGGCTGCTGCTGTCGGTCAAATACCTCTGGGGGTGGACGGCCGTTCTCCTGCTTTTAGCAGCGGTTTTGCTGCTGCTGGCATGGGGCTTCCGCATTGCGCGGCGGCAGAACGGCCTGCTCGCGCGCAGCGTGTGCATGGGCGTGATGCTCACTTTTGCGCTGCAGGCCGCGCTGTATGTGCTGCAAAACTGCGGCATCATCGTGTTCGCGTCCCACGGCCTGCCGTTGCTGTCTTACGGCGGCATATATTTGTGCCAGACCATGCTGCTGCTCGGCTTACTGCTCTCCGCGCAGCGGTCGGGCGGGCTGGAACGCGCGGAACAACAGCGGCCCGCGCTGCGGGAAACGGCCGGTTCCCTGCGGTAAAGTCCGCTTTGTTATGACTGGCCGCTTCTTTCTGCCTGCCGGTATGAAAAAACGGCAGTCGATTTTCTCGGATGTCCTATTTCGTTTTGCTGCATATTGCGCGATAAATGGGGATTTGCATTATGCTACAATGCTCTCTATATAGCTATAATCAATTTTTCCCTTTGTGACAGAATAGAAAAATGGGTCTTTCCGAATCGTGTCAGCGGAATTGATGATAAAGTTATTCCAATCATCTGCTTCATTGCCATTAGATAAGTAAATTGTCATCTTAAAGCGATATCCCATATACCCAACAGAGGGTTTTGCTCTCTTTTCAATATCATTCAAGTTATCAATAATATGCTGGATTTGCTCTTTGTCTTCAATGTGTGTTCCGTTTCCGCTATTCCCATTAAAAACAACAATTTCCATCACTTCATTGGGGTCTAAATTCATCAAGTCAATTGGAGCATTATACCACGCGGCAGCCCCTAAAATCAGAATGAGCACACCTGCTAACAATATGGATGCTTTCTTTTTCATATTCGCTCGGACCTCCCTGTCAAATTCGGATTTGCCGCTCTGTTTCTTTAGAAAAAGTATAGCATAAGATGATAAGCCGGTCTATATCGCTTCAGCCTGCCGGCCGCTGTGGTATAATAGCCGCAAAGCGGCCATTATACATTTATCTCAATTATTATACCACCAGCGGCGCTTTGTGGCCGCTTCAGGCAGAAAAGCGCCGGCCGCTGTGGTATAATAGGGACAGCCTGCAACCAGGCTGTCCTTTTCCTTGCCGAAAAATTTTTCTCCCGCTGTCAGGAATGGCGCGCCCCATTCGTATTGTAGGTGAAGCGACGTTGCTGACACAGCCGGTCGGCTGTTCCCAAAGGAGTTGATAAACCCATGAGACAATTCGATCAGGAAGAGGCCGAACGGCTGGTGAACACCTATTCCGACCTGATCCTGCGGCTTTCCTATACCTACCTGAAATCCACGCACGACGCGGAGGACATCTGCCAGACCGTATTCCTCAAGCTGCTGACGGGCGGGCAGACCTTCGACAGCCCCGCGCACGAAAAGGCGTGGATCATTCGGGCGGCCGCCAACGCCTGCAAAGACCTGCTGCGCAGCGCGGGGCGGCGGCGCACGGTGGGGCTGGAGGCCGTGGCCGAAACGGCCGCGCCGGAAGCGCCGGAGTCCTGCGTGCTGGACGCGGTGATGGCGCTGCCGGATAAATACCGCGAGGCGGTGTACCTGTATTATTACGAGGGCTATTCCGCGCGGGAGATCGGCGCGCTGCTCGGCCGCAGCGAAGCGGCGGTAAACGCACACCTGAGCCGCGGCCGGAACAGGCTGCGCACCATGTTGGGAGGCGAATGTTGTGAACACGGAGTATAATGATAACAGAGAGTATAAAAACGCGCTCGACGGGCTGCGTTTTTCCGAGGAGGCAAAGGCAAGGATGGCAAAGAGACTGATGGATACCATCGAGCGGCCGGAACAGGCGCCTGAGACGCGGCGGCGCGTCCGCCGCCTGCCGCGCATCGCTGTGATCGGCGTGGCGGCGGCGCTGGCGCTGGGCGTGGGCGCGAGCGCGACCGGCGTACTCAAAACCGCGGGTGAGGCGTTCGCGGGCGTGTTCGGCCCCACCGCGGATACCGAGATTATCGATAAGATCGGCCGGCCGGTCGGCGCGAGCGACACGGATAACGGCGTGACCGTCACCGCGGACGCCATTATCGGCGACAAGTACCACTACGCGGTCACCTATTCGATCGCAAAGGAGGACGGCACCGCCTTTGATATCGACCTGACCGATATCGTTGGCACAAATCTGCTGCCGATGGGCTTTGCCGACTGGGATACCTCGCTGATGGGCTATTTCGGCGGCACGCACGGCGGCTCGTATTTTTACGACGCCGATCCGGCGGACAACGCGATCCAGTATGTAGAAACGCGCGAGATCAGCGACGGCGAGGTGCGCGGCCACGCGGTGCGGGCGAAGTTCAGCGACCTGTGTGTGTACGCGGAGAACGATGCGGGCGAGCTTGAGCGCCGCGTCATCGCCGAGGGAGACTGGTCGCTCAAGTTCAACCTGGATTTTGAGGATACCTCGGTCAGCCTGCCCGCGGGGCAGACGTTCGAGCTGAACGGCATGAACGCCGTGATCGACGAGATCACGCTGTCCCCGCTGGCGCTGCGCGTGGACTACACGGTGGACAGCGCGGTGCAGTGGGATGAAAACGCGCAGTCCGGCCGGCAGAGCGAGCATGACAGCGCGCAGATGCACAAATATTTTGAAAGCGTGCAGATCCTGGTGAACAGGAAGGACGGCGCCAGCATCGACCTGTCCAATGCGGGCGGCAGCATCGGCCCCGAGGGCGGCAAGACCGTCTGCCAGAAGGGCGATATTTTCACCGAGATCATCCCGATTGAGGAGATCGCGTCGCTCACGGTCGCCGGTATGGAGATACCGGTGCAGTAACCGGATACCGTCGGAAAGGGGCCGCATTGATGCGGCCCCTTTTGTGTTTGCCCCAACGCATCGGGTGTGCTATAATAAAAGACAATCCCGATCTGGAAAGGAAATGAGCCATGGCCCCCACCTCTGTACTGCTTCCCGAGGGCGAGCTGCGCGTCGCGCGCTGCGATATGCTGGACAAGCTGATCGCGGTCGGCGACGGAGACGCGGCGCTCCTTTATCTTTACATCCTGCGGCACGGCGGCGCGGCGGACGCGAAAGCGGCCGCGCGGGCGCTGCACCTGTCCGGAGAGCGGTATGAGCGCGCGGCGTTCACCCTGAACCAGCTCACCGCGCCGGTGCAGGCGCCGGAGGCGGACAAGCCCGCGGATGCGCCGCAGTATACGACGGACGAGCTGCGCCGCGCGCGCATGGACGACCACCGCTTCGCGGCCGTCTGTGAGAGCGCGGAGGCCACGCTCGGCCGGACGCTGACCGAGGGGCAGCTCCGCTGCCTGCTGACCGCATACGACCATTTGGGGCTGGACGCGGGGGCGATCATTGAACTGCTGGCCTATCTGAAAAAGGAGAAAGGCACGGTGCGCCTGGCCGATATCAAGCGCGAGGCTTACCAGTGGGCGGATATGGGGATCGTGACCGCGCCGGACGCGCAGCAATACCTGGCGCGCAGGGTGAACGAAAAGCCGCTCAGCGACGCGGTCTATCGGGCGCTTGGCGCCGACCCCGCGCAGCCCGCGCCCAAGGAGCAGCGCGTCTGCCGGTTCGCGCTGGCGCACGGCTTCCCGCCGGAGGCGGTCGAGCTGGCCGTGCGCCGCACGGACAGGCACCAGGGCCGCCGGAGTCTGGATTATACGCTTGGCATCCTGCGCAAGTGGGACGCAGGCGGGGTACATACGGTCAGCGAGATCACTGCGCTCGAACCGGAAGCGCGCGCGGCGGTCGGTCAGACCGCCGCGCAGCCGACCGACAGCGCCACGCTGGCCGCATGGGAGCAGGATTGGGCCGCGCGCGTGCGCAGCCACCGCCGCAAAACGGAGGAATAAGCTATGGCATATGATAAAAAGGTCCTCGCCGCCGCCCGCCGCGAGCTGGAGCGCGACCGCGCCGCCCGTGCGGATGAGCTGGAGGCGCGCCGGCGCGAGATATACGCCCGCGAGCCGCGCGTCCGCGCGATCGACCGCGAGCTGGGTACGACCGCCGCGGCCGTGCTCAGGGCCGCGCTCGAATCCGGCGGCGACCCGTCTGCCGCGATTGAACAACTGCGCGGCCGCAACCTTGCCCTGCAGGAGGAACGGGCTGCGCTGCTGCAACAGCTCGGCCTGCCGGCCGATTACCTGACGGACAAGCCGATGTGCGCGGCCTGCGGGGACACGGGCTACGCGGGCAGCGCGGTCTGCGCCTGCGTGCGGGAGCGGTACGCCCGTATCCTCAAGGAGCAGTTGTCCGATATCCTGCCGATCCAGGACCAGAATTTTGCAAAATTCAATATGGCGTATTATTCCACCCGTCCGGACGCGCGGCTCGGCCTGTCCCCGCGCGAAAATATGGAATATAATCTGGACGAATGCAAGGCATACGCGGCGCGGTTCGGAAAGGATTCCCCCAACCTGCTGCTGTACGGCTCGACCGGCCTGGGCAAAACGTTTTTATCCACCTGCATCGCGGAGGCCGTGTCCGCGCGCGGCTTTTCCGTGGCGTATGACACGGCGATCAACATTGTCGCGGCCTATGAAACGATTAAATTCGGCAACGGCGACGGGGAGGCCGCCGCCGAGCGCGCGGCGCGCTATGAGCGCGCGGACCTGCTGATTATCGACGACATGGGGACCGAAATGGGGACGGCGTTCACGGTTTCCGCGCTGTACAACCTGATCAACAACCGCCTGATGGCCAAACGGCCGATGATCGTCAACACCAACCTGCCGCCGGAAACGCTGGGCGAGAAGTATTCGCCCGCCGTGGCCTCCCGCCTGCTGGGGGAATTTATGGCGCTGCGTTTTTTCGGGGACGACATCCGGCTGCTGAAAAAGAAAATGTAAACAATTCTTTCACAGGACGTTCAAATTCTGTTCATATATTCGCGGGGGAAATGGGGTATACTAAGCATGTCGATAAGGGAAGCCGCAATCCCGAATCGACAAGCAGCCTACCGATCTTTTATTTCTCTTTTACCCCCCTTTATTTTGTGAAATGACCGAAAAAGCCCTGGTTCCGTTTCCCCCATGGAACCGGGGCTTTTTCCCCGTTCCGCAGAGGAAGCGCTTTGTAAAAAACCTTTTAAAGTCTGTTCAAAAGTTATTCACATATTCGGGCGCGGGCTGCGGTATACTATAACCGTCGAAAGGAATTGGAACGTTCCTGGAAGACAACCTCTTATTACACCTATTTCCCCTTTCTTTCATCTTTTCTTTTATCCTCTTTTTGAGAGCAACGGCTGCGCCCGGCCTCCATTTCCCCCATGGAGGCCGGGCGTTTCCCGTTTGCTGGAAGTGCTGGAACGGACGGCCAAAAATCTTTCACAGCCTGTTCAAAATCTATTCACACATTCCGCGGCAAAGCGCGGTATACTGAATACGTCAGCAAGGGAAGCCGCAATCCCGAAGCTGACAGCCTACCGATCTTTTTATTTCTCTTTTACCCCCTTTTTTGAATCTGTGTAGTGAACCGGCAAAGCGCCGTTGTCTCGTTTCCCCCAACGAGGCAGCGGCGCTTTCCATTTGCCAGCAGGGCTACCGCCTGGTCGGCGTGATTACGCCGCACGCGATTTTAGCGCCTGCGTTGCCGGAAGGCTGGGTCGTGAAATCATCCGGCCGGCTGTGTACGATAACGGTCCGGCCGAGGATATCCGGCACGCGGAAGCGGTCGGTCAGCACAGCCATCCATGCGAAGCCGGTCAGGTCCGCAAACAGCGGCGGCAGGTCGCCCGCGTGATAGGGGTGCGGGCAGCCGGCGGGATTGTAATGCGTCCCCGCGTCGGCAAACGGGTCGCCCGCGTTGCCGGTGCAGGACGCGCCCTCGTGGATGTGCAGCGCGAAAATGGGCTGCGCGCAGGCCATGCGCGTGACCGGCAGGCCGCGCACGGCGGCTGTGACCAGCACGCCCTGCGGCGTCTGGTAAAACGAAACGGTGCCTTCGATGCGCCCGCCGCCCGGCGCGGCCTGCAGCACGGCGGCCGCGTCCGGAAGCCTGTTTTGGATGACCGAGGCAAAATATTGTGAATTGGTTTGTTTCATGGTTGATTCCCTCCGTAAATCATCCTATGCGGCTGCGATTGCCCTTGCGAAAGACGCGGGGATGCGGTATACTAAAAATCAGGCAAGAAAAGATATGTTAGGAGTTGTTAACTATGGGTTGTTCGCATAACTGCGATTCCTGCTCCGCGGGCTGCGGCGGCGAAAAGAGCCTCAAGGTCGCGGCCAATCCCGCGGCAACGGTCAGAAAGGTGATCGGCGTCGTTTCCGGCAAGGGCGGCGTGGGCAAAAGCCTGCTGACCTCGATGCTGTCGGTCGGCATGACGCGCAGGGGCTATACCTGCGGCATTCTGGACGCCGACATCACGGGGCCGTCCATCCCCAAGACGTTCGGCGTGCATGACAAGCTGGAGGGCTGCGAGGAGGGCATCCTGCCCGCGCGCAGCGAAGGCGGCGTGCAGATGATCTCGATCAATCTGGTGCTGCCGAACGAGGATGATCCGGTCATCTACCGCGGGCCGATCATCGCGGAAACGGTCAAGCAGTTCTGGTCGGATGTGATTTGGGACGACGTGGATTTCCTGTTCGTCGATATGCCGCCCGGCACGGGCGATGTGCCGCTGACCGTGTTCCAGTCCCTGCCGGTGGACGGCATCCTGGTTGTCACCTCGCCGCAGGACCTGGTTTCGATGATTGTGGGCAAGGCGGTCAAAATGGCAAAGATGATGAATATTCCGCTGATCGGCGTGGTCGAGAATTACAGCTATCTCGCCTGTCCGGACTGCGGCAAGCATATTCCGGTGTTTGGGGAGAGCCGTGTGGACGCGGTCGCGGCGGAGTACGGGCTGCCCGTGCTGGCCAAGCTGCCCATCGACCCGAAGCTCGCCGCGGCGGTCGACGCGGGCAGGATAGAGGACGCCAAGCTGCCGGACGAGCTGGCGGGCGCGCTGAAAGCGGTGGAGGATATCCGATGAACATCGGCGTAGCATATGAAAACGGGCGGATCGCGGGCAATCTGGGCGATTGCCGCACGTTCCTGATTGTTTCCGCGGAGGGCGGCAACCCGACAGGCAAGCGCCTTGCCGCGGTGGAAGGCGGGAATACGACCGACCTGATCAAAATGGTGAGCATGGAAAAGGTGGACGTGCTGATCTGCGGCGCGCTCGGCCTTGCGCTGCGCAACGCGCTGGAGATGATCGGCGTGCTGCTCGTGCCGGGCTGCGAGGGCGCGGCGGAAGAAGCGGTCGCCAAGTTCCTGGTGGGCGAAAAACAGGGCGACCCGACCCTGCTGGAGATCGGCCGTGAGGAGGATCCGGACGATCCGATGGCGTGCATGCACGACTGTGCGAAGTGCGCGGGCTGCGGCCCGATCGAGATCCTCCGCCAGATACCCGCGGAGGAAGCGGGGCAATAAGGCATAAACGGCGTGTTCCTTGGGGCGCGCCGTTTTTTCAGATGAAAAAAGAGTTCGCGCTGCTGCTGGGCTGCACGGTGCGGGGATTTGGCATCGACATGGACGTGCATCAGGCATAGGGATGCAAAAACGGACGGGGGAAATCGTATTTTTCTCCAAAAATACCGATGCAATTTGCACGGGAGTGTTGTATAATACTCGTGTAACTGAAAAATGGGCGACTGCGCCCAGAACGAAAGGATTTTCAGGATGATGGATATTTCCGCCGCCCTGGTTGGCGGCCTGTTTGACGAGGACGGCGTTCCGGCCTACGCCCGTCCGGTGCTGTTCGGCACGGCGGGGGATGCGGTAAGCGCCTATCTGCCCGACGCGGTGGGCGCGCGCTTTTTCGTGCAGGGAGAGGGCGAGCCGCCGGTCGCGGGGACAGTGTGCGTCGCGGCGCAGGAGGGCGGCCGTTTTGCCGCGCTGAAAGCGCTGCCCGCGTGTGGGCATGTGCTGGTGATCGCGGCGCCGTTTGCCCTGACGGAGCAGGATGCGCTGTACCATCTGGTGCAGACGCATACGGCCGCCGGCTATGGCGTGAGCGTGCTGGCCGCCGAGCAGCAGGGCTTTGACGCGGAGGGGCAGCCCATCCCGCGCGACGAGCGCTGCGTTGCGGCGGTATTTGCCTATGAGGTGCTGCAGAAGGCGCTGGCGGCGGGCTCGGATTCGCTGGACAGCCTGGTTGCCGCAGCGGTCGCCGCAGGCGCGCAGAAGGGCGTTGCGGTCACAAACGAGATCGTTGAGATCCGCGACGGGGGCTCGGCGTTTATCGCGTTCCGAGCCATGGTCAATCAGGTCAACTTCGGCCTGATCGAACAGGGCGTGCAGATTTTCGACCCCGCGAACACCTATATCGCGCCGGACGCGAAGATCGCCCCGGGCGCCACCATCCTGCCCGGCTGCCATATCCGTTCGGGCTGCAAGGTGGGTGCAGGCGCGGTCATCGGACCGAACTCCATTTTGGAAAAAGCGGAGATCGGCGCGGGTACCACGGTCAACAATTCCCAGGTGTACGAGTCCACGGTCGGCGCGCACGTCACGGTCGGCCCGTTCGCCTATATCCGCCCGCAGTGCGTGGTGGGCGACCATTGCCGCATCGGGGACTTCGTTGAGCTGAAAAAATCCTCCATCGGCAACGGCACCAAGGTGTCGCACCTGACCTATATCGGCGACGCGACCGTCGGCGAGCGGGTCAACTTCGGCTGCGGCACGGTGGTTGTCAATTACGATGGATACCACAAAAACCAGACCGTGATCGGGGACGACTGCTTTATCGGCTGCAATACCAACCTGGTTTCGCCTGTCACGCTGGGTGACCGCGTGTTTACCGCGGCCGGCACCACGGTGACGAAAAACGTGCCGGATGGGGCGCTGGCGGTCGCGCGCGCGCGGCAGACCACGCTCGAGGGATGGAACGACCGCCGCCGCGCGGCGCACGAAAAAGAGAAGGACCAATAAAACAGACATAAAAATATGACGGAGGGGCAAATCGAATGATTTCTCACGGAAAAAACATCAAAATCCTGTCCGGCAACTCGCATCCGGCGCTCGCCATGCAGATCGCGTCGGCGCTCGGTCTGCCGATCGGCAAATCTCTGATCTCCACCTTTGCGGATGGAGAGATCTCGGTATCCATCATGGAATCGGTGCGCGGCTCGGATGTGTTCCTGGTGCAGTCCACCTGCGGTCCGGTGAACAACAACCTGATGGAGCTGCTCATCATGATCGATTCCTGCAAGCGCGCGTCCGCGGGCCGCATCACGGCGGTCATCCCGTATTTCGGCTATGCGCGGCAGGACCGCAAGAGCAAGGCGCGCGACCCGATCTCCGCCAAGCTGGTGGCCAACCTGATCACGGCCGCGGGCGCGGACCGCGTGCTGACCATGGACCTGCATGCGGCGCAGATCCAGGGCTTTTTCGACATACCGGTGGACAATATGCTCGGCTCCTCCGTGCTCATCCCGTATATCGCGGGCAAGTTCGGCGTCGGCACGGACGATACGGTTATCGTCTCGCCCGACCTCGGCTCGGTTACGCGCGCGCGGAAATTCACCGAAAAGCTGGACATGCCGCTTGCGATCATCGACAAGCGCCGCCCCAAGGCGAACGTGTCCGAGGTTATGAACATCATCGGCAACGTTGAGGGGAAGAAATGTATCCTGGTGGACGACCTGATCGACACCGCCGGCACGCTGTGCCATGCGGCGGACGCGCTGGTGGAAAAAGGCGGCGCGACCGAGGTATACGCCTGCGCCACGCACGGCGTGCTCTCCGGCCCCGCGATCGAGCGCATCAAGGACAGCCCGATCAAGGAGCTGGCGATCCTGGATACCATCCCGCTGGCGAGCGAGAAAAAGCTGGACAAGATCAACGTCCTGTCCGTGGCGCCGGTGTTTACCGAGGCGATCGCGCGTATTTACGAAGAAGTATCGGTATCGACGCTCTTCGACTGAGCAGCGGGGGCGGCCCTCTGTTAAAAATGCCGCGCGGGCCGCGGCTTGCAATGAGAATGGGGGAGGCGGACAGTCGGCTGTCCGCCTCCTTTTTGGGAAAGGAGCGTATATGCGGAAAGCGGTTGCCTATCTGGCAGTCAGCCTGGATGGATATATCGCAGACGCGGACGGCGGCGTGGGCTGGCTGGACGCGTTTGCGGACGCGCAGGAGGACGGCGGTTACGAGGCGTTTGTGCAAACCGTGGACACGGTCGTGATGGGCGGGCGGACCTACCGCCAGATCACGGAGGAGCTCTCGCCCGGCGCGTGGCCGTACGAGGGGCTGGATTGCTGGGTCTGGACGCAGGGAAACGGTCCGCTGCCCCACGCGCGCCGCATGGAAAGCGGGCTGGCGGCCTGGCTGCGTGCGGAAAAGCAAAAGGCCGGCAGGGATATCTGGCTGTGCGGCGGCGCGGCGCTGATCGCGGCGGCAGCGGACGCGGGCGAGGTCGACCGCTGGCACCTGACCGTGCTGCCCGTCCTGCTGGGCGGCGGCATCCGGCTGTTCCCTGAGGGACAGGCGCAGCGCCTGCGGCTGATCTCCGCGCGGCAGGCGGGCGGCGCCGCAGAGCTGATTTATGAGCCGGCGGTGGGGTAAAATACCGGTGCAACGCACCGCAGCGGACAAAAATGCGTCCGGCTGGTATGCCGGACGCGAGGTGATCGGATATAACATGCGGAGAAAAGCTCAAAGCGCTCCGCATCAAAGCGGAATACTCGCGGGAGAAACCGGAAACAACCGGCAAGAGCCGCTGCTGGAGCATTTCGCTGTATGATATCACGATGCCGCTGCGCAAAACAAACAAGAGGTGAAGTAATGAAGGTATTGGCGATTGGCGACGTGGTCGGCGAGGCGGGGATCGACACTCTGCACGGACTGCTGCGCCGCATCAAACGGGAACACGGGGCGGGTTTTGTCATTGTCAACGGCGAGAACGCCGCCGGGCGCGGCATCACGCCAAAGCAGGCAGACGATATTTTTTCCGCGGGCGCGGATATTATCACGCTGGGCAACCACGCGTTTTCCAAGCAGCAGATCGCGCCCTATCTGGACGAGCATCCGGACGTGCTGCGTCCGGCCAACCTCGCCCCGCAGAGCCCGGGGCGCGGCTGGGGCGTTTTCGACGGGCCGCAGGGCCTGCGCCTGCTCGTGATGAACCTGATCGGCCGCTGCGATATGCACTACGGGCCGGACAACCCGTTCCTGTGCGCGGATAAAATCCTGCGCGAGGCGGCGGGACAGTACGATATCGCGCTCGCCGAGATCCACGCCAACGCCACCAGCGAAAAGCTCGCCATGGGCTATTACCTGGACGGGCGCGCGGCCGCGGTCTGGGGTACGCACACCCATGTGCAGACCGCGGACAACCGCGTCAACCCCAAGGGCGCGGGCTATATCACGGATATCGGCATGACCGGTCCGGTCGTATCCGTGCTGGGGGTGTGCGTGGAGCAGTCGGTCGCCATGTTCCGCGGCGATTTGACCGAATATTTCAAAACCGCCCCCGGCGACTGTGCGCTTTCGGGAGCGGTCTTTACGATCGGGCGGGACGGCCGGTGCGCGTCCGTCGCCCGCGTATGGGAGCGGTGGGCCGTCCGCTGAGGGCTATTCGGACAGGACGGCGGTTACAGAATCGTTTGCAGCTTCGGGCAGCAGGGCGTCCCTGGCGGCGTCCTGCTGCCAGTCGTTATAGTCCGTGATGCCCTCGCCCGCGTTCGGGTGGAAGTGCGAGTACGCCAGGTCGGCCGCGAACAGCGCGAGCAGCACGGCGCACAGCGTGTTCTGCCGGGCGGGGGAGAGCCGGTCGAGCAGCCCGCCGAGCAGCGGACCGGCGAAATACACGACCGCGCAGCAGCCCAGGCCGAAGATCACCGCGCCTTCCAGGCAGATGCGGCCGTTCAGGTTCATGAAGTAGCCGCTGTAATCCCACCAGCGGATGCCCTTGGTGACCTCCAGATACCAACTGGAGAAATACTCGATGACCGAACACAGCACCATGGAGACCAGGAAAGTCGCCACCGGACGGGTGAACAGCTTTTTCAGCAGCAGGAGCACGAGCGCGCCGCCCGCGCCATAGATGGGCAGCCAGGGGCCGAGCATCGTGCCGCGGTTGACGAACATACCCTTGGTGACGATGTGCAGCGCGACCTCCCAGACCCAGCCGATGAACGCGAACGTGAAGAACAGCAGGATGAGCGTGCGCAGGCCGTAATGCCGGTTATAGTCCAGCTTGTGCCGCTGGGCGTAGTGGAACACCGGATCCTCCGGCAGGCGCACATCCGCGTCGGGCAGGTGGGGTTTTTCGCCCGTCGGCGCCGTCTCGCCGAAAGCGGTGACCACAAACAAGGCGGAAAGCGGCGTACCCGCGTCAAGCTGCGCCTGCCGCAGCGCGGCGTACAGGCCCGCGTCGGTGGCGGAGCGGTAGCCGTTGACGAACAGCAGGGACAGCAGTCCGGCCGCTGCCGCCGCGAGCGACTGGCACAGCACGACCTCGCCGGTCGCCAGGCCGATGGCCGTTCCGAGCACGGTGGAGGCCAGCAGGGGCAAAAAGGTCCAGTGCAGGTAGAACGTCAGGTCAAGCACAAAGCAGCGCCATTTGTTGCCCTGCATCATCTGGCGGGACAGGCGGATCGCCTCGGCAGGACCGGCCTGCGGGTTTTCCGCCAGGATATACGGCACCATGCGGTAGGCGTACAGCTTGATCGGAAAGCCGACGATGGTACACGCCCACAGCAGCAGGAACAGTGAGCGCAGGAACATGCCCTTTGCCACGTTCCACCAGCAGCCGCGCTGGAAAGGCGTGAACATCGCAGCGATGCTGATATTGTCGCGCACGCGGCTTTCCAGCAGGAAGCGCCGCGCGCCCACGCTGATCGCGCTTAGCACCCAGATGCTAAACCACAGCCCGCCCGCGATGCCGAGCGCGGCCAGCGCGATATCCAGCCAGCCCGCAAACCGCGAGCGTTCGAGCAGCGCGAAAAACGCGGAGAACGGCGCGGTAAGCGTATCAAAGGCCGGCGCGAGGCTCTGGTCAGCCGCGGCCCACATGGGGTGCGTGCCGTCCATCGGGTCGATGTGCAGCCATTCGAGCAGCAGTTCCCAGTTGGACAGGTTGACCTCCTGGATTGCGACCTGGTCGTCCGGCAGCATGGCGGACGGGTCAAACTGGCCGATGAAATCCGCCGACCCCGCAAATTCCGCGCCCGTGAAGGCGAGGATAAAGCACACCGCGACCGTGGCGGCCCAGTTCCGCAAAAACTGCCGCTTGCCGCGCCGCTTGAGTTCTTTTCGTTGCCACATAAAAATTGCTTCCCCTTTTTCTTTTTGTGAATTTGACAAATTATGATGGAGTTTTGACAATGCTTGCTTTTATTCTCGCACCTTTTTACATATTCGTCAACGTATTTTTGGCGCGCTGGGTGCTGCGGTGGACGGGCGCTTGCCATCGGGTGTTCGGCACGCGGGCGTTCCGCGTGCTGTTTCTGGCCGTTTACAGCTTTGCCGCCCTGACCCCGCTGACCGGTTTTCTGGTGCAGTCCCCGCCCGCGCTGCGGCGGCTGCTCAAGCAGATCAGCAATTACTGGCTGGGCTGGATGCTGTACCTCCTCCTCGCTGTGCTGGCGGTGGAGGCGCTCCTGGCCTGTGTGCGCCGCATCCGGCGCAGGGACTTCGCGCAGATGCAGCGCGTGCGGCAGGTGCAGGGCGGCGCCGCGTTGGCGCTGGTATGCGCGGTGTGCCTGTACGGCATGGTCAACGCCCGCACGCTGCGCGTGACGGAGTACGCGGTCACGCTGGAGGGCGCGGGGGAGGACATGACCGTCGCGCTGTTGGCCGACCTGCATCTCGGCTACAGCACCGATCCCGCCTATATCGAGCGGGCGGCGCAGGCGGTGAACGATATGCGGCCCGATTTGATTGTAGTCGCGGGGGATATCTTTGACAACGAATATGAAGCCGTGCCGGAGCCCGACCGCATCGCGGCGGCGCTGGCTTCCATGCATAGCACATACGGCACTTATGCATGCTGGGGCAACCACGACCTGTCCGAACCGATCCTGGCGGGCTTTACCTGGGATACCGAGGATGAGGAGAAAAACGACCCCCAAATGGCCGGTTTTCTGCGGCGCGCGGGGATAAATCTGCTGGAAGATGAAAAAGTTACATTAAAAAACGGCGTCCAGCTCGTCGGCCGCAAGGACCCCTCGCGGGACAGGAAATTGGGGGATGAACGGCTCAGTCCTGCAGAATGGGCCGGCCTGATCGAGGCGGAAAAGCCCGCTTTCGTGATCGACCATCAGCCGAAAGAGCTGGAGGCGCTGGCCGCGGCGGGCTTTGATCTGGATCTGTCCGGACATACGCATGACGGACAGGTGTTTCCCGGCAACCTGATTATGGATTTTTTGTGGGAAAATCCCTGCGGAATGGTGCAAATAAAGGACATGTTTTCGGTTGTCACGTCCGGTTTAGGGGTGTGGGGACCGGATATGCGGGTCGGTACGGCAAGTGAGGTCGTGAAAATCAGTGTGCATTTTTCGCGATAATGCACGGAATACAGGTGTCCATATGAGGGAAACACACGAAAATGGAACGCTGAATTTGTACATAGTGCAAGAACTTGAGAGACGGCTTGCAAAAATTCGAAAATTTATTGACGGCGGCCCAGGTTTTGATGTATGCTATAAATGAACTACAATAGGCCTTGGCAAATTATGTGAAAAATTTGTCGAAGCCGTGTATGGCACACCGATCGAGCGCGTGGGAAACCGCCGGAAAACGGTGTGAAAGGAGGAAAAGAACAGATGAACCAGTTGCTGAAAAAATTCACTTTTACAGACGAACTGACCGATGTCATCGAAAACTGTAAGGGCGTATCCGTGCCGACCAGCAAGGCGGAGCTGTACGACATGGTGTTCGGTCCGGACAAAGCCGATGTATTTGACGTTGTGTTCGATGTTCCGGGCAAGGGTCCGGTGAAGGAAGCGGACGTGACCCGCTGCAAGAACGGCGCTTCGGTCAACTTTGTGGAGGACTACATGCGCCGCCGCGAGCCGGACTGCATGCGCATCGCCGACGATAAGCCGACCGATAAAAAGCGTTTTGCTGACGTTTACGGCTATCCCTTCAGCGACCTGCGGAAAGAAACCATGGAGTGGTTCAAAACGCAGGAGCTTATCCTCATGCCGTTTAACTCGGGCGGCAACATCTATGGCTACGGCTCCATGCTGGTCTGCCCCAAGCCGTGCGCGTTTTTCGCGTTCGCGCTGGCGCATCTGCAGGGCTTTGTCAACGCTGAGGAGACCGAGGGCTATAAGCCGCGCGCGATCGTTTATGTCGCGCCCCCGTTCCGCCACACCCACTTCGAGGGCAAGCAGGTCGTGGTACACAACCGTCTGGACGACTGCCACGAGGTGTTCTCCTACAACCTGTATCCCGGCCCGTCCGCGAAAAAGGGCGTGTACTCCGTGCTGCTCGATATCGGCGAGCAGGAGGGCTGGACCACCTGCCACACCTCCTGCGGCCGTCTGATTACGCCGTATGAGAACGAAATGGTCATTATGCACGAGGGCGCGTCCGGCGGCGGCAAGAGCGAGATGCTGCAGGATATCGCCCGCGAGCCGGACAACCGTGTGCTGCTTTCCAAGAACACCGTGACCGGCGAGGAAACCTACCTCAACATGGGCCAGACCTGCGCCATCGAGCCGGTGTGCGACGATATGGCGACCTGCTATCCGGCGGTCCAGAACAACTCCGGCAAGCTCGTCCTGGTGGACGGCGAGGACGGCTGGTTCCTGCGCATGGACGGCGTGACCCATTACGGCTGCGATCCGGTATACGAGCGCATCTGCACCGAGCCGAAGGAGCCGCTCTGCTTCTTCAACATGGAGGGCCATGCAGGCGCGACCCTGCTGATCTGGGAGCATACGCTCGATTCCAACGGCAAGCCCTGCTCCAACCCGCGCGCGATCGTGCCGCGCTGGGATATCCCGCATATCGTCAAGGAGCCGGTAGAGGTTGACGTGCGCTCGTTCGGCGTGCGCATGCCTCCCTCCACCCGCGAGAACCCGAACTACGGCATCATGGGCATGATGCATATCATCCCGCCCGCGCTCGCCTGGCTGTGGCGCCTGGTCGCGCCGCGCGGCTTCAACAACCCGTCCATTGTGACCGGCAACGAGCTGAAGAGCGAGGGCGTCGGCTCCTACTGGCCGTTTGCCACCGGTCTGCGCGTCAAGCAGGCCAACCTGCTGCTCGACCAGATCCTCAAGAGCCCGAACACCCGCTATGTGCTGATCCCGAACCAGCATATCGGCGTGTACAAGGTCGGCTTTGCGGCCGAGTGGATCAGCCGCGAATACCTGGCGCGCCACGGCGGCGCGAAGATTCGCCGCGAGCACCTCGAACCGGCCCGCTGCCCGCTGCTCGGCTACGCGATGAAGGATATGACCATCGACGGCCAGCGCATCCGCTCCAAGTATCTGCGTGTCGATACCCAGGACCGCGTGGGCGAGGATGGCTACGACGCCGGCGCGAAGATCCTGACCGACTTCTTCCGCAAGGAGGTTGCCAAGTTCGATACGCCGGATCTCGATCCGCGCGGTAAGCAGATTATCGACTGCCTCATGAACGGCGGCACGCTCGCGGACTACGAAGCGATCACCCCGACCAACCTTTGATCCGCGCGGCGGAAAGAATAACGCAAAACCGCTCAGGGAATCTCCCTGAGCGGTTTTTTAAGTGGGTGTGATGGAAAGCACGGTCAGTACGCCGTCCTCCACGGTGAAGCGCACCTCAAAGCCGGCGAATGGGAAGCCGTAGACGCGGCCAGGCTCGTCCTGATAGCCGGGGCGCGGGTCCTGCGCGAGTACCGCGAGCAGGGCCTGCCGCCGGCCGGCGGGCAGGCTGTCGAGCAGGCGGGGCGGGCAGGAAACCTGCACGGCGTTCGTGGGCAGGGCGAAGCCGCTCGAAGCCTCCGGATGCGCGTCCGTGTAGGCGAGGTAGGGCTTGATATCCAGGAGGGGCGTGCCGTCCATCAGGTCGGCGCCCGACACATGGAGCACCGGCCCGTCCGGCGTCCGCGGCTCGACGCGCTCCAGCCGGACCGAGGAAAGGCCGATGGCGTTCGGCCGGAACGGCGAGCGCGTCGCGAATACGCCGACGCGCCGGTTGCCGCCGAGCTTGGGCGGCCGCACGGTAGGCGACCAGTCCTCCCGCACCGCTTCGGAAAACTGCCAGATCAGCCACAGGTGGGAAAATCCGTCGATCCCGCGCAGCGCGTCGGCGTTGCGGTAAGGGGGCTCGAATACGATGCGGGCCGGCGTGTCCGCCAGCCCGCTCTGGCGCGGGATGCCGAACTTGGTGGGGAAGTCGCTGCGGATGCGCGCGATGATGTGCATGGGGATGGGTTGTGACATGGGGTTGGCTCCTCTGCTTTGGGATTGTGTCCAGTATAGCATGCCCGCGGCGCCGGCGCAATCCGGCGGCGGAAGGTCCGCGCAGTCTTTTACAGATTGTTAATGCTTTTTCGAATGGAAAGCGGTATAATGGAAGCATACTATCGGAAAGCAGGGGAGAACAATGCCCAAAAAGATATTGATTGTTGAAGATGAAGCGAATATCCGCGAGCTGCTCCGCCTTTATCTGGAGCGGGAGGGCTATATCGTGATAGAAGCGGAAAACGGCGTTGAGGGGATCAAAAAGTGGAAGTCCGAAAAGCCGGACATGCTGCTGCTCGACGTGATGATGCCCGTGATGGACGGCTGGGCCGTCTGCAAGGAGATCCGCGCGGAAAGCGATGTGCCGATCATCATGCTGACCGCGAAGGGCGAGACCGCGGACCGCGTTTCCGGCCTGGAGATGGGGGCGGACGACTATATCGTAAAGCCGCTTGAAATGCCCGAGGTCATCGCGCGCGTGCGCGCGGTGTTCCGCCGCATGGCGCCGGACGACGCGCCGGAGAAGCTGTCCTTCGACAACCTGGTGATCGACAAGCAGGCCTATGACCTGGTCATCCGCGGCAAGCGCGTGGACGCGCCGCCCAAGGAGATCGAGCTGCTGTACTACCTCGCGTCTAGCCCCAACCGCGTGTTTACGCGCGCGCAGCTGCTCGACGATGTGTGGGGCTTCGATTATTTCGGCGATACCCGCACGGTGGATGTGCATGTCAAGCGCCTGCGCGAAAAGCTGGAGGGCGTTTCGGATAAGTGGGAGCTGAAAACGGTCTGGGGCGTGGGCTACAAGTTCGAGACCAAGGAGTAAGCGATGGGCAGACACAGCTTTTTTTTCAAAAACTATGTGACGCATCTGGTGCTGATCGTATGTGCGTTTGCCATGGCGGGCGGTGTGTTTTATTATCAGATGAGCAACTACGCGCTCTCCGCCAAGCAGACCGAGCTGCGCACGACCGTGCAGAGCATCGCGGAGCAGACCGAGCTGCTGCGCGGCAGCACCTCGGAGGAGTTCGAGCAGTTTTACATCCTTTCGATTGCGCGCGTTGCCAAGGAGGACGCTATCACCGTGCTGGTCACGGATGAGGACGGTATCATCCAGATGGCCGCCGCGCCGGACGGCACGGCCTATACCATGCCGGGCTATATGATCCCGCCCGAGGTCGCCAGCCAGGTGCGCATATCCGGCGCGTATGCCGCGGTCGGGTCGCTCGGTGTGCTGACCGCGGCGTCGAGCTATACGGTCGGTACGACGGTGGTCAATGAGGCGGGCGAGATCACAGCTCTGGTGTTTGTCTCCGCGCAGGATCCGGAGACCGCGGGCGTGGTGCGCCACTCCACGCAGACCCTGGTGCTGATCCTGCTGATTACGCTGGTGGTCCTGCTGATTATTTCGTTTATCATTTCGCAGCATGTCACCCGCCCGCTCAAGGTGATCGCGGCGGCGGCGAAGGAATTCGCGGCTGGCAATTTCGATGTGCGCGTGCCGGAGGACAACCGTTCGTATGAGATAGACGAGCTGGCGGTGTCGTTCAACAACATGGCGCGCGACCTGGACCAGCTCGAGGAACTGACGCGCGGCTTCATCTCCAACGTCAGCCACGAGTTCAAGACCCCGATGACGACAATCGGCGGCTTTGTGGACGGGATGATCGACGGCACCATCCCTCCCGACCAGCATGACAAATACCTGCGCATCATTGCCGAGGAGACGCGCCGCCTGTCCCGCATGGTGAACCGCATGCTGGACGCGGCCAAGATACAGTCAGGCGAGCTGCTGCTCGCGCCCGCGCCGTTCGATTTTTCCGAGATGACCAGCCAGATCATCCTTTCATTCGAGCAGAAGATTGAAAAGAAGCGGCTCGACGTGGCGTGCGAGCTGGACGACCGGCTGATGGTCATGGGCGACCGCGACCATCTGTACCGCGTGGTGTATAACCTGGTGGACAACGCGGTCAAATTCATCAATGAGGGCGGCCGGCTCACGCTGCGCGCCCATCCGGAGGGGACGTTCTGCGCCTTTTCCATCAGCAACACGGGCGCGGGCATTTCGGCGGAGGACCTGCCGCATGTGTTCGACCGCTTTTACAAGGCCGACCGCTCGCGCTCCATGGACAAGACCGGCGCGGGGCTGGGGCTGTATATCGTCAAAAACATCATCAACCTGCACGGCGGGGAGATATCCGTCCGTTCGGATGACGGGGAGACCGAGTTCTCGTTTACGCTGCCGCTGGCTCCGCCGCAGCTGCCGGGCAGCAAACCATGACGCGATGCGCGCAGCGGCGGAGGATCGGCCGGTCCTCCGCCGTTTTTTGCGCACGGGGCCGAATTCATGATTTGTTCATATTGTTTTCAACAAACTGCCACAATGGCGGGTTAGAATGAAAGCACAAAACCGATAGGGAGGCCATTACAATGGACGACTTCAATAACAACTATACGCCGGCCCCGGGCGGCGATGAGCATACCGAACCGCAGCAGCCCGTTATGGAGCCGCAGAACGAAACGCCGGCACAGCCGGCTCAGGGTGCGCAGGAGACGCCGCGGGAGGAGCCGCAGGCATCCGATGCGCCGCGCGCCGAAGAACCGCGCACCCCGTACCAGACGCCGGTGCAGCATCCGGCGTATCAGGCCCCATACCAGGCGCCGTATGCCGAACCGGCCGGCCAGCCGCAGCCGCCGAAAAAGAAGAAAGGGCGCGGGAAGGGCATTGTTATCGGCCTGTGCAGCGTCGCGGCGGCCTGCCTGCTGTTTGCGGGCGGCGCGGTAATCGGGCATGTCGTTTCCAATACCGGCGGCGCGCCTGCGGGCGGCGGCGTCACGGCGGGCAGCATGCCCACCGTGCAGATATCTGGCACGCCGGAATACGATCCGGATAATTACGACGTGGTCAACGGTCTGGCGGGCGAGGAGATCTACAAAAAAGTAAGCCCGTCGATCGTATCGGTCATTGCGACCGGCGGCAGCGGGTCGGGCGTCATCATGAGCGAGGACGGCTACATCATCACCAACAACCACGTTGTCGAGGGCGCGGAGCAGGTGATGGTCCAGCTCAGCGACGGGACGCAGATGCCGGCCGAGATCATCGGCACGGACGAGCAGACCGACCTGGCGGTGCTCAAGGTGGAGCCGGAAGGGACACTCACGGCGGCCGAGTTCGGCAATTCGGATGAGCTGCAGCCCGGCGAATATGCGTACGCGCTCGGTTCGCCCGGCGGCGTGCAGTTCGCCAACACGATCACAGGCGGCCGCATTTCCGCGATCAACCGCGACGTGACCATCAACGACCGCGTGATGACCCTGATCCAGACCGACGCCTCTATTAACCCGGGCAACTCGGGCGGCGCGCTGATTAACAAATACGGGCAGGTGGTCGGCATCACCTCGGCCAAGCTCTCGAGCAATGCGTTCAGCGAGGCGTCGATCGAGGGCATGGGCTTCGCCATCCCGATCAACACGGCCAAGGAGGTCGTCGATGAACTGATTGTCAACGGCTATGTCGCGGGGCGTCCGTCCATCGGCATTTCGGGATATAACGTGGAATCCGCGGACGGCAGCATCGCGGGCGTGCAGGTGGACTCGATCGACTCGCGCGCCAAGGCGGCCGACGAGGGGCTGCAGGTTGGCGACGTCATTGTAGCGGTGGATGGTACGCCTACCCCGACCATGGACGACGTGAATGAGGTCAAGGAGGACAAAAAGGCGGGCGACAGGATTACGCTGACGGTTTACCGCATTTCGACCGGCAAGCGGCTCAACGTCACGATCACACTGATGGACGCGCACGACCTGGAGGGCGAGGATCCGGCGGCGCAGGACGCGCAGAGCCAGCAGGATGATGGCTCGCAGTATTACCAAAGCCCGTTCCCGTTCTTTGGCTGGTAATGTATCTCGCTGAACGCATACGGCTTTCAGCGAGGCGGGACGCACCGCGGCGTGGCCGCGGATGCGTCCAAAGCTCCGGCGCGCGCAGCGCGCGAAGCCTTGCTCCACACTGGTATAAAAGCCGAGGCGCTTGTCCTCGGCTTTTATGAAAACAGGCCGCTTGTGCGGCCTGTTTTCTGTTTGATGCGCGCCTTGCGGCGCGTTTTTTTGTATGCGGTTACTTTTCGTATTGCTCGGCGAGCTGCTGGCTGATGAACTGCCGCGCCGTGCGGGGGGAGCGCCCATTCCGGCGCAGCGCGAAGCGCTCGGCCAGGAGATGAAGCTGCTCGCCGGACAGCGCCAGGCCGTTCTCCGCGGCGAGCTGGTCGACGATGTACAGGTACTCGTCCTTGTCCGGCACGGAGAACGTGATCTCCAGCCCGAAGCGGTCGGAGAGCGAGGTCACGGTTTCCAGGCTGTCGCGCACGCGCACCTCGTCGCCCTCGCGGTCCGCGAAGGTTTCGCGGATCAGGTGGCGGCGGTTGCTGGTCGCATAGATGACCAGATTGGAGGGCTTGCCTGCCAGTCCGCCCTCGATAAAGGCCTTGAGCGCGGCGAAGTTGTCGTCCTCCCGACTGAAAGAGAGGTCGTCCAGGAACACGATGAAGCGGAACGGGGAACGGAGCGTGTCCGCGAAGATGCGCGGGAAGCAGGCGATATGCCGCGGCGACATCTCGATGATCTTCAGGCCGCGCTCGGCGTATTCGTTGACCACCGCCTTGACGGTGGAGGATTTGCCCGTCCCCTTGTCGCCGTAGAGCAGGATGTTGTTGGCCTCGCGCCCATCCAGGAACGCGCGGGTGTTTTTGAGGATCTGCTGCTTCTGGCGCTCATAGCCGGGCAGGTCGCGCAGGCGGATGGCGTCCGGATGCCTGATCGGGGCCACCGTGCCGTCATCCTGTACGGCGAAAGCGGAGGCCTGCGCGAAAAAGCCGTAGCCCTGCGCGCGGTAAAAGCTGGCCAGCGCCGCCCCGTCGCGGAACGGCAGGGGGGCGGCGGCCGGATAATCCGGCAGGTCGCGCAGCGCGGGCATGCGGTAAACGCCGGCGGCCGCGGACTTGAGCGTATTGCCGTCCAGGGCGAGCAGGGCGTTGAGCGCCTGGATATCGTGCGTGGCCGCGCCCAGCAGGGTGGCGGAGGGCGCGTCCAGCGTATCGGTCATGGTGTTGACGTCAAAATGCACCGCGTCCAGCATGGCGCGGCTGACGTCGCCGCAGGCGAAGATCTGGGCGCACAGCGCGCCGTAGGCCCGCGCGAAATCCGCGTCGTCGGTTTTGAGCGCGTCAAAGACCGCGAGGTAGGACGAGACGAACGGGTGCCGCTGCAGGCCGCGCAGCACGGAAAGCGCCCGCACGCGCAGCGAAAGGATAGAAAGCTCCATTTGTTTCACTTCCAAACTGTATTTTTTCGATCGGTTCCAGCATAACACACTTCGGCGGCTTTTTCAACATAGCATGAGGATAGACTATGCTTGGAGGGAGAGACAAACAATGAGCCAATATGCGCTTTTGATATGCCGCAGCCAGACGGAAGCGATCGGGCTGCGGCGCCATCTGGGCCAGATGGGCGTGCCGGGCGAGGTCGCGCGGCCGCCGCGGCACGAGCGGACCGAGTCGTGCGGCTGGGCGGTGCGCGTCGGGGCGTCGCAGGCGGACGAGGCGGTGCGCCGCCTGCGGCAGCTGGGGCTTTCGCCCTGCCGCGTCATGCCGGACGAGGGGGGCGGCACATGATCTATCTGGACAACGCCGCGACGACGCTGTATAAGCCGCGCGCGGTGGATGAGGCGGTGCGCCGCGCAATGCACGCGGCGGCAGGCTATGCGCGGGGCGGCTACGCGGCGGCGGCGCGCGCGGGCGAGCTGGTATACGGCTGCCGCGAGCAGGCGGCGGCGCTGTTCGGCGTGCGCGATCCGGCGCGCGTCGTGTTCACGATGAACGCCACGCACGCGCTCAATCTGGCCATTCACGCGCTGGCGAAGCCGGGCATGCGGATCGCGGTCGGCGGATATGAGCACAACGCGGTCATGCGGCCGCTCACGCTGCGCGGGATCGAGCCGGCCGTGCTCGACGCCCCGCTCTGGGACGCCGCGGCGATGGAGCGGAAAGCGCAGGAAGCGCTGGCTGCGGGGACGGAGCTGTTCATCCTCAACCATGTGTCCAATGTGTTCGGCTTTGCCGCGCCGCTCGACGGGATCGCCGCGCTGCTGGATGCGGCGGGCGTGCCGCTGATTCTGGACGCGTCCCAGTCCGCCGGCATGCTTGGGATCGACGTGCGCCGCCACCCCTGCCTTGCCGCGGTGTGTATGCCCGGCCACAAGGGGCTGTACGGGCCGCAGGGGACGGGCATCCTGCTCGCGCTCGACGACCGCATCGCGGCCGCGCCGCTGCTGGCGGGCGGCACGGGCAGCCTGTCGGAAGAGCTGCGGCAGCCGGATTTCCTGCCGGACGCGCTGGAGAGCGGCACGCCCAATGTGCCGGGCATCGCGGGGCTTGCGGCGGGCATCGCGTTTGTGCGCGCGGTCGGTCCGGAGAATATCCTCGCGCATGAACAGGCGCTCCGGCGTGAGTTTGTGCGCGCGCTGGAGCGGGAGGAGCGGATCGAATGCTTTTCCGGCGCGCCGCAGACCGGCGTGCTGTCGCTGCGGGTGCGGGGGATGCCCTGCGAAACCGTGGCGGAGGAGCTGGCGCGGCGGCAGGTCGCGGTGCGCGCGGGCCTGCACTGCGCGCCGCTCGCGCACCGCACGGCCGGCACGGAGGAAACCGGTACCGTACGCTTCTCTTTCTCCTTTTATTCGACCGCGCGCACGGCGGAGCATGCGGCCGATTTGCTGTGCAAAACCGTAAAAAATCTGTGAATACGCTATACAGGGGAAGCGATTTGTGGTAGTATAGGTAATGTTGAAACCCCGCGTCTCCCCTGCTGTGCGGAGGAAGGAAAAATCACAGGACAGGTGGCTTTATGGAGACTTTCCAAAATCTTTTCAATACAGCGGCGTTCCAGAATTTCGATCTGCTGTCCTCGCTGCGAAGCAGCGTAAACTCGCTTCAGACAGCGGGCCTGATGGACGTGGTCGACGTTCTGATCGTCGCATATATCATTTACCGCGTGATGAAGCTGCTCAAGGATACGAGCGCGGCGCGGCTGGTCAAGGGCATCATCGTGCTGCTGCTGGTCATGCTGCTCGCCAGCGTGGCGGGACTGACCACGATTTCGTTTATCCTGCGCAATTCGCTGGGCATCGGCGTGTTCGCCGTGATCGTGATTTTCCAGCCCGAGCTGCGGCGTCTGCTTGAGCAGCTCGGCAAGGGCAACCTGAGCCGCCTGCTCACGCCGGCGGACAACAAGGACGAGATCGAGGAGGCCATCGGCGCGACGGTCGCCGCCTGCGCGGATATGTCCAGAAGCCGGACCGGCGTGCTGATCGTGTTCGAACGGCGGGAGCGCCTCGGCGAGATCGTCGCGACCGGCACCCTGCTGGACGCCGACCCCTCGCCAGAGCTGCTCAAAAACATCTTTTTCAAGAACAGCCCGCTGCATGACGGCGCGCTGATTATGCGCGACGGCCGCATCTGCGCCGCGGGCTGCGTGCTGCCGCTTTCGGGCAGCCAGAACCTGTCCCGCGACCTGGGTACGCGCCACCGCGCGGCGGTCGGCATGAGCGAGTCCTCGGACAGCGTACTGGTCGTCGTTTCGGAGGAAACGGGCGCGATCTCGGTGGCGATCGGCGGCATGCTCAAGCGCCATCTGTCGCCCGAGGTGCTGAAAAAAGTGCTGGAAAGCGAGCTGCTCACCGAGGAAAAGCCGGAAAAGAACCGGCTGACAGCGCTCCGCAACATCTGGAAAGGGGGCGCGGGCAAGTGAGGCAATTCCTGAAAAAGCATGACGTCTGGCTGCGCCTGCTGTCCCTGCTGCTCGCGTTCGTCCTGTGGATCATCGTGCGCGACGCGGATAATCCGGTCAAGCAGAATACCTTTCGGGACATCCCCGTCACCATCACCGGCGAGGAAGAGCTGCTGGCAAGCCAGGGCCTGTCGGTGATCGAAAGCACCGCGACCGTGGATGTGGTCGTGGAGGGACGCAACAACGAGGTAACCGACCCGACGCTGCGGCGCAAGATCACGGCCACGGTCGACGTATCCGCCATCACCGACGGGGCGGGCGAGTATAACCGGCCCGTGCAGGTCGCGGTCAGCAGCGCGGACATCGATCCGGTGCGGGCCAATCCGGTGAGCGTGAGTGTGCTGGTCGATAAGGTGACCACGGTCAGCGTGCCGGTCCGCATCGACGTGACCGGAACGCCCGCGGAGGGATACCGCGCGGGCAAGGCGGTCCCCACGACGACCGAGTCGGTAACGGTCGAGGGGCCGGAGGCCGAGCTGAAGGAGGTCGCTTACGCCTATGCGACGATCAGCGTGGAGGGCGAGCGCCTGACCGTCACCGGCGAGTGTTCGATCGCCCTGTATAACGACGCCGGCGTCCCGATCACGGGGACGCATGTGACCTGCCAGACGGATACGGTCAATGTGCGTGTGCCGCTTTACCCGATCGAGACCATCCCGCTCACCGTTACGCTCAAGGACGGCGAAACGCTCAAGGGCAGCCAGGTGCGCGCGTCCATCAGCCCGCAGAGCGTCAAGGTCCTCGGCGACCAGAACACGCTTGCGGAGCTGACCGAGATCAGCCTGGGCGAGATCGATCTGGACAGCGTCCGGACGGATGTACCCATCCAAATGGATATCAAGCTGCCGGACAACGTCCGGCTGGACGAGGGGCAGCCCTCTACCGCCAGCGTGACCATCACCGTGGCGGATGAAACCGACGGCATTGCGACGCGCAAGGTCCAGGTCACGCAGTTCGCCCCGAACGATACCTCGCAGGAGCAGACGCCCTACACGGTCAACGTGCTGACCGGCTCGGTGGAGATCGAGCTGCGCGGCACGGAGAGCGCGCTCGACCAGGTGGATACCGACGGCTTTTCGATCGGTTTGACCTTTGATTCGGATTCGCTTGGCGCGGGCAGGCATACGGTCAAGGGCGTGGTCGCCGCGACCAGCCTGCCGGCCGGCGTGACCGTGGTGGAAGAGGACGTGGAGGTTGAGATCGAGATTGTGGACAACGGCTCCGGCGGTACGGACGGGGACGCCGCGGCGGGAACCGCCCCGCCGGATGCGGCCCAGCCGGAGGAAAGCGGGGACGGCGCGTGAGCATTCTGGTGAGCAATATCCGTCTGCCGTTTGACGAGCCGGAGGCGCTTGCGCTCGCGCAGGCGCGGCGGCTGACCGGCCTGGACGAAGCGCAGGCGGCGGTGTCCCGCGTGAGCATCGACGCGCGGCGCGGGCGGATCTTCCGCGTATATACGGTGCGCCTGGACGCGCCCGTGGACGAAAAGGCATTTGCAGAAAAGCTGCAAATGCCCTTCGTGCGTTATAAGCCCGATGAAAAAGCGGCCGTTCCGCGCGGGAAGAAGCGGCTGCAGCACCGGCCGGTGGTCGTCGGCCTGGGGCCGGCGGGCCTGTTCGCGGCCTATACGCTGTCCAGGCACGGCTACGCGCCGCTGGTGCTGGAGCGCGGCGGCGACCTGGACGCGCGCGACCGCGCGGTGCAGGCGTTCTGGGAGGGCGGCGCGCTCGATCCGGACTGCAATATCCAGTTCGGGGAGGGCGGCGCGGGCGCCTATTCGGACGGTAAGCTGACCACCCGCATCGGCGATTCCCTGTGCGACGAGGTGCTGCAAACGCTTGCCGCGCACGGCGCGCCGGAGGATATCGTCAAAAAGGCCAAGCCCCATGTGGGTACGGACATCCTGAAAGACGTTGTGCGCTCCATGCGGCGGGAGATCGTGCGGAACGGCGGGGAGGTGCGCTTTCGCACCCCGCTGACCGGCGTGGATGTGCAGAACGGCGCGCTGCGCGCCATCCGCACAGCCGGCGGCGAGGTCGCGTGCGAGCGCGCGGTGCTGGCGGTCGGCCATTCGGCGCGCGATACGTTTGCTGCGCTGCATCAAAACGGGGTATACTTTGAACCAAAGGCGTTTTCGGTCGGCGTGCGCATCGAGCATCTGCAAAGTGAGATCGACCGCGCGCTGTACGGGAAATATGCGGGGCATCCGCTGCTGCCGCCCGCGGAATACAACCTTTCCCGACGGGCGGGCGGACGGGCCTGCTACTCGTTCTGCATGTGTCCGGGCGGCGTAGTCGTCGCGGCGCAGAGCGAGCCGGATACGGTCGTTACCAACGGCATGAGCTATCATGCGCGCGGCGGCAGGAACGCCAACGCGGCGCTCGCGGTTTCGGTGGAGCCGGCGGATTTCGCGGACGGGACCCCGTTCGGCGGGGTCGCGCTCCAGCGGCGCATCGAGCGCGCGGCCTTCGCGCAGACCGGCTCGTACCGCGCGCCCTGCCAGCGCGTGGGGGACTTCCTTGCCGGTAAGCCGAGCAAGGCCGCAGGCGCGGTGCGGCCCAGCTATCCCGTCGGGGTAGAGTACGGCGCGGCCGTAGCCAGCCTGCCCGCGTTTGCGCAGGACATGCTGCGCGACAGCCTGCCGTTTTTCGGCGGGAAGCTGCGCGGCTTTGACGCGCCGGACGCGCTGCTGACCGGTCCGGAAACCCGCACCTCCTCGCCCGTGCGCATGACGCGCGGGGACGACCTGTTCGGCCTGGGCTGCGCGGGGCTGATCCCCTGCGGGGAGGGCGCGGGCTACGCGGGCGGCATCATGTCCGCCGCGGTGGACGGCATACGGGCCGCGCACCGCATCATGGAGGAATTCCGGCCAATCATGGACTGAACGCGCGCCGCGGCGCGCGGGAGCAATATTTTTTCAGAACGGAGCGATAACATTGACCCAACAGGGAACGATAAAAAAGCTATTGCCCGGCCGCATGGCCGAGGTGGAGGTGACACGCCGGTCGGCGTGCGGGCATGACTGCGCCAAATGCGGCGGCTGCGGCGGTCTGGAGACACAAACCCTGTATGTGACCGCGTTCAACAGCGTGGCGGCGCAGGTGGGCGACCGTGTGCTGCTGGAGGGCGAAACCGGCCGTGTGCTGGGCATCGCGGTGCTGGTCTACCTGCTGCCGGTCGTGCTGTTCTTCGTCGGCTACGGGGCGGGAAGCGTGCTGGGAGGCGGCGCGGCGCAGGCCGCGCTCTGCGGCGGGCTCCTGTTCGTGCTGGGCATACTCGGCGCGATGTGGTACAGCCGCCAAATGAAGAAAAAGAACGACGTACCGTTCGCAATCACCCAGCGGCTTTAAAAAAATTGTGAATTTTTCCGGCTTTCCTGCGCTTATCTCTTGTCTTATCGGAAAAAGTCCGGTAAAATAGATTGAATGTGAAAAGCGTGCGCGCAGCACGCGGCGCGAAAGGGTTTTGTGATGTTTGGCTTTATCCGTCCGGTCAAATCCGAGCTGCGGGTCAGGGAGGCCGACCGGTTCCAGCAGGTATACTGCGGCCTGTGCCATGCGATCCGCGCGCGGTACGGCCGGTTCTATACGCTGTTCCTGAGCTACGACATGACGTTTTTCGCCCTTGTCGCCGGCGCGGAGCGGGAGGGAACGCCGCCGCCCTGCAGGAAGCGGTGCGACGCGCATCCGCTGTTCAAGCGCCCCTGCGCCGCGCCCGACGACGCGCTCGCGCTGGCGGCCGATGTGAGCGTGCTGCTCTCCTATCATAAATTCCGAGACAGCCTGGCGGATGAAAAGGGCGCGAAGCGGCTGCTGGCATGGCTGCTGTGCGGCCTGGGGAAGCGCGGCTATCAAAGGGCGCGCGCGCGTCTGCCGGACGCGGACCGCGAGATCGTGGCGGCGCTGGACGACCTGCAGGCGATAGAACGCGAGAAATGCCCGTCCATGGACCGCGCGGCGGACGCCTCGGCGCGCATGACCGCGGCTGTGGTCCCCCGCACGGGGGACGCGCGCGAGCGCGTGCTGCGGCAGATGTTTTACCATATCGGGCGGTGGGTCTACCTGCTCGACGCCGCGCAGGACGTGGCGGAGGATCTGGAACAGGGCAATTACAATCCGGTGGTGCTGCGCTATGACCTGCGCACGCCGGATTTGACAGAGATAAAGGATGCGCTCGAGCGGACGCTCGAACGCTCCCTCGCTGACGTGTGCATGGCGTTCGACCTGCTGGACGCGCAGCGCGACGCGGAGCTGATCCGCAATATTATTTTTCTCGGTATGCCGCTCGTCACGCGACAGGTGCTCGACGGAACGTACCAAACGAACGGAGGATGGGGCAAACATGGATCCCTATAAAGTGCTGGGCGTCACGCCACAGACAAGCGACGACGACGTCAAGCGCGCATATCGGGAGTTGGCGCGCAAATATCACCCGGACAATTATATCAATAACCCGCTGGCCGACCTTGCCGAGGCGCGTATGAAAGAGATCAACGAAGCCTACGACATGATTATGAACGAACGGTCGGGCAAAGCCGGCGGCGTGGGCGGCCAGCAATACGGCGGGCAGCAGTATGGCGGCGGCCAGCAGCGCGCGTATTCCGGCGCGAACGCGGCGCTGTACAGCCAGGTGCGGCAGGCGATCAACCAGGGCAACCTGGGCCTGGCCGAGCAGCTGCTGCAGCGGTCGAGCGCGCGGGACGCGGAGTGGTTCTACCTGATGGGTACGGTTTATTACCGCAAGGGCTGGTATGACGAGGCGATGCGCGCCTATACGCAGGCCTGCCAGATGGACCCCTCCAACATGGAGTACCGCACGGCGCTCAACAATCTGAACATGTCGGGCGGCTACGGCGGCTACCGGCCCATGCAGGAGGCCAACATGTGCGATATGTGCATGCAGCTGGCGATCTGCAACTGCTGCCTGAACATGTGCTGCAACGCGGGCTGCTGACATGGGCGCGCGGGATATTGCACGGGGCGGCTTGCTGGCGGCGGTCGCGTTCGTGCTGCTTTATCTGGGCGGGGTGTCGCCCTATGCCGCGGTTGCGGCCTGCATCGCCGCGGGTGTGACGAGCGCGGTTCCGCTGATCCGCCATGCGCGGGTCCGCCTTGCGGTGCTGTTGTATCTGGCGGTTTCGGTGCTCAGCCTGCTCCTGGTGCCGCGCAAAAGCGTGGCGATAGCCTATGTGCTGCTGACCGGACTGTATCCGATTGTAAAATATGGGATCGAATGCCGCCTGCCGCGCAGTACGCAGCAGATGATTAAATTGGTTTACTGCAATCTGGTGCTGGCGGCGGCGTATCTGCTGGTCTGGTGCGGCTTTTTGCCGCAGGCCGAGCTGCCGGGAACGGGCCTGCTGGCCGCCGGCTGGATTGCGGCCAATGTGGTTTTTTTACTATACGACGTCGGTCTGTCGCGGCTGATCGCGACGCTGCGCAGAAGCCTGCCGCCCGACTGAAAAGAGGGAACGTAACATGAAGAGTATGACCGGCTATGGCCGCGCCAAGGAAGAACTGGACGGGAAAACGATCACGGTCGAGCTGCGCTCGGTCAACCACCGCTATCTGGACTGTACGGTCAAAGCGCCGCGCCAGTACGGCTTTCTGGACGAAGCGGTCAAAAAAGCGGCCGCGTCGCGCATCGCGCGCGGCAAGGTTGAGGTGTTCGTGGGCGTCGAGGTGCAGGAGGGCGGCGACGTGGCCGTTACGGTCAATCATGCGCTGGCCGAGCGGTATCTGGCGGCCCTGCATGAGATCGCGGACAAATACGGCCTGCGGGACGACGTGACCGTGACAAGCCTGGCCAAAATGCCCGACGTTTTAGGCTCCGAACGCATCGAGCAGGACGCGGACGCCATGATCCGCGACGTGACCGCCGTGTTTGAAAAGGCCTGCGCCGGCTTTGACGAGATGCGCCTGCGCGAGGGAGAAAAGCTCGCGGAGGATGTCAAAGGCCGCTGCGCGGCCATCGGGCGCATGGTGGGCGAGGTGGAGGCCCGCTCGCCGGAGCGCGTGCGCGAATATCGGGAAAAGCTGCTCGCGCGCATGCAGGAGGTGCTGGCGGACACCAGTATCGACGAGACGCGCATCCTGACTGAGGCGGCGATCTATGCCGACAAGACCGCGGTGGATGAGGAGACCGTCCGCCTACGCAGCCACCTGCACCAGCTTGACGCCATGCTGCGCGAAACGCAGCCGGTGGGCCGCAAGCTGGACTTCCTTGTGCAGGAGATGAACCGCGAGGCCAATACGATCGGCTCCAAGGCGAACGATGTGGAGATGGCGCGCATCGTGGTGGATATCAAGAGCGAGATCGAGAAGATACGCGAGCAGATACAGAATATTGAGTAAAAGGTCATAAAAGGGGGCAGCGCGGGTGAAGCTCATCAATATCGGTTTTGGGAATATGGTCGCATCTTCGCGGCTGATCGCGATCGTCAGTCCGGAGTCCGCGCCGGTCAAGCGCACCATACAGGAGGCGCGCGACCGCGGCATGGTGATCGACGGCACCTACGGCCGCCGGACCCGCGCCGTGCTGATTATGGACAGCGACCATGTGGTCCTGTCCGCCCTGCAGCCGGAAACCGTTGCCGCGCGCTTCGCGGGCGACAGCGAGGAAGGGGGGAGCGAGGATGAATAAGGGTACCCTGTATGTGTTTACCGGCCCTTCCGGAGCGGGCAAGGGTACGCTGCTTTCCCGCCTGATGGCCGGGGACGACCGCCTGTTCTATTCGATCTCCGCGACCACGCGCGCGCCGCGCCCGGGCGAAACGGACGGGGTGCAGTACTACTTCCTGACCCGTGCGGATTTTGAGCGGAAGATCGCGCAGAACGCTTTTCTGGAGCACGCCCGATATGTGGATAATTATTACGGCACACTCGAAGCGCCGGTCAACGAAAAGCTGGCCGAGGGGTACGATGTGATCCTGGAGATCGAGGTGCAGGGCGCGATGCAGGTGCATCAGAAGCGTCCGGACGCGGTGATGGTGTTCATCGCGCCGCCGTCGTTCGAGGAGCTGGCCGCGCGGCTGCGCGGACGCGGCACGGAGGACGAGGAAAAGGTGCGAAAGCGTCTGGAAACCGCGAAAGAGGAACTGAAAAGCAGGGACAGGTTCGACTATGTCGTCGTCAATGACGAGATCGACCGCGCGGTGCGCGAGCTGCAGGGCATTCTGGCGGCGCGGCGTACATAACGCGCAGATCATAAGCATAAATAATACAAAGGGTAATATAAGGAGAATGGATTACAATGCTGAAACCTTCGATGCAGGAATTGATGAAACGTGTGGGCAACCGCTATCTGCTGGTCAACCTCGCGGCGCAGCGCGCCCGCGATATCGCCGACCAGGCGGAGGAAACGGGCGAGCAGCTTTCCGATAAGGCGGTCAAGCTGGCGCTGGACGAGATCGCCGCAGGGGAAGTGGTGTACCGCCCGGGACCGCGCACCGCGCCGGTCATCGTCAAGAACAACGCGATCGCGGCGGCGATGGTGGATGTGGACGATTCGATCGATCTGGATGAAGACGAGGACGAGGAAGGCGCCGAGCGTGAGGAGGACGAGGAGGAGGACGACCGCCGCCTCGACGAGTTCGACGATCATGAGCTGGACGACGGCGACGTACCGGAAGAGGACCGGTAAGCCATGCGCCTGAGCGGAAAGACCGTAGTCCTGTGCGTGACCGGCGGCATCGCGGCGTATAAGGCCGCCGACCTGACCAGCAAGCTGCGGCAGGCCGGCGCGCAGGTACGCGTGCTGATGACCGAGTCGGCCACGCAGTTTATCTCCCCCATGACGTTTGAAACCCTGTCCGGCTACCGGACGGTCGTGGATACGTTCGACCGCAGCTTCGCGTGGGAGGTCGAGCATATCTCGCTGGCCAAGGCGGCGGATGTGTTTGTGATCGCGCCCGCGACCGCGAACGTCATTGCCAAGGCCGCGCTCGGCATTGCGGACGATATGGTGACGACGACGCTTCTGGCGACCCGCGCGCCGGTCGTGGTCGCGCCCGCGATGAATACGGGCATGTACGATAATCCGGTCACGCAGCAGAACCTGCGGACGCTGCGCGAGCGGGGCTTCCATATCATCGACCCTGCGGCGGGGCATCTCGCCTGCGGCGACACCGGCCGCGGCAAGCTGCCGGACACGCCCGCGCTGCTCTGGGGCATTGAAAAAGCGCTCACCCCGCAGGATCTCGCCGGACGGCGCGTGCTGGTCACTGCCGGACCGACGCAGGAGGCGATGGATCCGGTCCGTTTCCTGTCCAACCACTCCACGGGCAAGATGGGCTACGCGGTAGCGGCGCGCGCGGCGCTGCGCGGCGCGGAGACAACGCTGGTTTCCGGACCGACCGCGCTCGGCACGCCGGCAGGCGTTCAGCGGGTGGACGTGGTTTCCGCGCGCGAGATGTACGACGCGGTCGTGTCCCGCGCGGCGGAGCAGGATATGATCGTCAAGGCGGCCGCGGTGGGGGATTACCGCCCCGCGGAGACCGCGGCGGAAAAGCTCAAGAAGGGCGAAGGAGAGCTGACGCTCGCGCTGGCGCGCAATCCGGACATCCTGGCCGAGCTGGGGCGGAAAAAGCGCCCCGGGCAGCTGCTCTGCGGCTTCGCGATGGAAACCCAGAGCCTGCTGGAGAACGCCGCGGACAAGCTGCGGCGGAAAAACTGCGATATGCTGGTGGCCAACTCCCTGCGCGACGCGGGCGCGGGTTTCGGCACGGATACCAACGTCGCGACGCTCCTGTTTGCGGACGGGCGGCGCGAGACCCCGCCCCTGATGAGCAAGGAAGCGCTCGCGGACGTGATTTTGGACCGGCTGCTCGCAATGCAGCAGGCGCGGGCGTGACCGCCCGCCGCGGGGATGGGATGCGCGTCCCCCGCGCGGCGGATATCAGGCGCATAAGGAGGCGTATCCATTGGCGGAAAAAATCTGCGCGGTCGCCGTGGATGCGGCGACCTATGCGATCGACAAGCTATATTCCTACCGTGTGCCGGACGAGCTGCGGGAACAGGTGCGGATCGGCACCCGTGTTCTCGTGCCGTTCGGCTTTGGCAATAAACGGGCGGAAGCGGTAGTGCTCGCGTTCCGGAAGGACGACGGCGGGCATCCGCTCAAGCCCGTGGTGGAGGTGCTGGACGACGCGCCGGTGCTGGATGCGCGGCAGCTGAGGCTGGCCGCGTGGATGCGTGAGCGGCTGTACTGCACCTATTTCGACTGTGTGCGCGTCATGCTGCCCGCCGGTCTGTGGTTCAAGCGGAACGAAACCTACACGCTCGCGCCGGACGCCGACCTCGCCGCGCTGCGGGCGCGCGAAGGCGAGGCGGGCGCGGTGCTCGCGCTGTTTGACCGGCCGGGGCAGACGCTCGCAGCCTCGGATATCCGGCAGCGGCTGGGCGGCAGAAGCATGACCCGCGTGCTGGACGCGCTGGCGGGCGAGGGCGTGCTGACCTACCGCAGCAATACCGCCCAGCGGTCGGGCGATAAGACCGAACGGATGCTTTCCCTGGACGTGGAGGCCGGCGCCGCGGCGGCGCGGATCGGCCGGCGCAGCCCCGCGCGGCTGGATGTGGTGTCTATCCTCGCGGATGGCGGCTGGATGAGCTGGAAAGAGCTTTGCTACATGACGGGCGTATCCGACGCCGCGCTGCGCGATATGGTCAAAAAAGGGCTGCTGCGTATGCGGCACGAGGAGCGGCTGCGCGCGCCGGATTTTTCCGAGGTGCCGAAAGCCGCGCCGCCGGTGCTCAGCACGCAGCAGCAGCAGGCGTTCGACGGGCTTGCCGCGCTCCTGGACGAAAGGACGCCGCGCGCCGCGCTGCTGTTCGGCGTGACAGGGAGCGGCAAGACGCAGGTTTACCTGAAGCTGATCGCCAGAGCGCTGGAGCAGGGGCGCGGCGCGGTTGTGCTGGTGCCTGAAATCGGGCTGACGCCGCAGGTGCTGCGCCAGTTCGCGGCCCAGTTCGGGGATGAGGTTGCGGTGCTGCATTCCGCGCTCTCGGCCGGAGAGCGGTACGACAGCTTCAAAAAGATACAGTCCGGCCGCGCGCGCGTGGTGATCGGCACGCGGTCGGCGGTGTTCGCGCCGGTGAAAGACCTCGGCATCCTGATTATCGACGAGGAGCAGGATGGGGCGTACCGGTCCGAGCAGTCCCCCCGCTACCACGCGCGGGATGTGGCCAAGTATCGCGCCGCGCAGGAGAACGCGCTGCTCGTGCTCGGCTCCGCGACCCCGTCGGTCGAGACCTATTACGGCGCCCGACAGGGGAAATATCCGGTGTTTACGCTCAGCGAGCGGTTCCTCGGCGCGGGGCTGCCGGATGTGCTGATCGCCGACATGCGCGGCCTGGCCCGAGAGGGACGGGAGGGCGTGATCGGCCCGCAGCTGGAAAGCGAGCTGATCGGCGCGCTCGGGCGGGGAAAGCAGGCGATCCTGTTCCTCAACCGGCGCGGCAACAGCCGCGTGATCGGCTGCGCGATCTGCGGCTGGGTGCCGGAATGCCCCTCCTGCTCAACCAGCATGACCTATCACTCGGCCTCCGGACGGGCAATGTGCCATTACTGCGGGGCGTCGGTCAGGATCACCGGAAGGTGTCCGGCCTGCGGCGGGGAAAGCCTGTTTACCGAAACGCCCGGCACGCAGAAGGTCGAGCAGGAGCTGCATGAGAAATTCCCCGCCGCGCGCGTGCTGCGTATGGACGCGGACACCATGCACACCAAGGGCGCGCATGAAAAGCTGCTCGCGCAGTTCGCCAAGGGCGAGGCGGATATCCTGCTCGGCACCCAGATGGTGACCAAGGGGCTGGATTTTGAGAACGTCACGCTGGTCGGCGTGCTGGACGCGGACCAGAGCCTGTATGCGCAGGATTACCGCGCGCGGGAGCGCACGTTTTCGCTCATCACGCAGGTGGTGGGGCGCGCGGGACGGCGGTTCGATACCGGAAAGGCGGTCATCCAGACCTACAGCCCCACGCATCCGGTCATCCTGGCCGCGGCGCGGCAGGATTACGAGGCGTTTTTTGAGCGCGAGCTGGAAACCCGCCAGGCGCTGCGGTGTCCGCCGGTATGCGACCTGACCGTGCTGACCGCGGCGGGCGAGGTCGAGCAGCAGGTGTTGAAAAGCCTGCTCGCCCTCAAGACCCGCCTGCAAAGCCTGATGGAAGGGCAGTACGCGGACGTAAAGGCGCCGGTGCTGGGGCCGGCGGCGGCGCAGGTGGTGCGGGTGATGGGGCGCTACCGCTATCACCTGACCATGCGCGCGCGGAACACCGCGCGGTGGCGCTCGCTGATCGCGGGTGTGCTGCGCGAATTCCTGCTTGACAGCAAAAACCGCGGCGTGACCGTGTTTGCGGATGAAAATCCGGACCTGTAGCGCGCCGCGCAGGAGAGAAACGATTATGGAACAACAATGGACCATCCGGCTGGCGGCGCCGCAGGACGCGGCCGCGCTGCTGGATATTTACACGCCGTACATCACGGATACGGCCGTAACCTTTGAATATGACGTACCCACGGCGGAGGAATTCGCCGCGCGGGTACGGGAGATATCCGCCTGGTACCCTTATCTGGTGTGCGAGCGGGCGGGGGAAATCGCGGGCTATGCCTATGCGCACCGCCTGCGCGAGCGGGCGGCATACGACTGGGCCGCCGAGCTGTCCGTATATCTGGCGCGCGGGGCGCAGGGGAAAGGATTGGGCGCCGCGCTGTACCGCTGCCTGATCGAATTGCTCGGGCTGCAGCATTTGCGCAGCCTGTACGGCTGCGTCACGCTGCCGAATGAAAAAAGCGAGCGACTGCACAGAAAGCTCGGCTTTGTGGACGCGGGGATCTGGCGCGCGTCGGGCTGGAAGGCGGGCGCATGGCACGATGTCGGCTGGTTTGAAAAGCGTCTCGGCGGCGCGGGCGCGCCCGAACCGACGATCGCTTTCCCGCTGCTGGACGAAAAGAAGATACAGGAATGTTTGCAACGCTACACGGAAATGCTGAATATGGAGGAATGAAACGCTATGGCACTTCGTAAAATTCTGACGCAGGGCGACGAGCAGCTTTTGAAGCGCAGCCGCAAGGTGGAAAAGTTCGACGCGCGCCTGCATACCCTGATCGACGATATGCGCGAAACGCTTGAGAACTCGGGCGGCGTGGGACTGGCTGCGCCGCAGGTCGGCGTGCTGCGCCGCGTGGTCGTGCTGCTGGACGTGAACCAGGAGCCGGAGGAGATGGTTGAGCTGGTCAACCCCGAGGTGGTCGAGCAGAGCGGCGAGCAGCGCATCGTGGAGGGCTGCCTGTCCGTGCCGGGCGTGTACGGCTACGTCACCCGTCCGACCTGGGCCAAGATCCGCGCGCAGGACCGCGACGGCAACTGGTTCGAGCGCGAGGGCGAGGGCATCGTCGCCCAGTGCTTCTGCCATGAGACCGAGCATCTGGACGGACACCTGTTCACCGAAAAGGTGGAGGAGTATGTGGACATCGAGGAGCTGCAGCGCGAGGACGGGGAAGAGGGCGAGCCGGAATGAGGCTTGTGTTTATGGGTACGCCGGATTTTGCCGTGCCGAGCCTGCGGGCATTGCTTGACGCGGGGCATGATGTGTGTGCGGTATATACCCAGCCGGATAAGCCGCAGGGCCGCAGGCAGGTGCTGACCGCGCCGCCGGTCAAGGAGCTGGCGCTCGCGCACGGCATTCCGGTCTGCCAGCCCGCGACGCTGAAAAACGAGGACGAGCAGGAACGGCTGCGCGCGCTCGCGCCGGAGGCTGTCATCGTGGTGGCGTACGGCAAGCTGCTGCCGCGGGCAGTGCTGGATATCCCGCCGCGCGGGTGCATCAACGTACACGGCTCGCTGCTGCCGCGCTGGCGCGGCGCGGCGCCTATCCAGTGGTCGGTCATCGCGGGCGACGAAAAGGCCGGCGTGACCACCATGCAGATGGCCGAGGGGCTGGACACCGGCGATATGCTGCTGACCTATGAGACACCGATCGGCGCGCGGGAGACCGCGGGCGAGCTGTTCGACCGGCTGGCGCAGGCGGGCGCGGCGCTGCTGGTAGAGACGCTGGAACGTCTGGACCGCATCACGCCCGTCCCGCAGGACGACAGCCGGAGCTGCTATGCGCACATGCTGGATAAACAGATGGCGGTGATCGACTGGACCCAGTCCGCGCGCACTGTGGACTGCCTGATCCGCGGGCTCAACCCCTGGCCGGTCGCGCTGACCACGCTCGCGGGCGCGCGGCTCAAGGTATACGCCGCCGAGCCGGTTTCCGGACACGGCCGGCCGGGCGAGGTGCTGGAAAGCGACCCGAAAAAGGGCCTCACCGTTGCGTGCGGCGAGGGCGCGCTCCGGCTGACCGAGATTCAGCCCGTGGGCGGCAAACGCATGGGATGCGCGGATTTCCTGCGCGGCCATGCGGTGGAGAAGGGAAGCTTTTTAGGCGGATAAAGGAGTAGCTATGCCTTATTATGGTTTTTACGGGATTGATATGTACTATATCGTGCTGGTTGTACCCTGCATCATCCTGGCGTTCTGGGCGCAGGCCAGGGTAAAGAGCACGTTTAACCGGTATTCGCAGGTGCTGAACCGCCGCGGCTTGACCGGCGCGCAGGCGGCCGAGGCCGTGCTGCGCCAGAACGGCGTGACCGGTGTGCGCGTTGAATGGGTGGCGGGCAAGCTGACCGACCATTTTGACCCGCGCACCAACACCATCCGCCTGTCGAACGCGGTGTATTCCTCCACCTCGGTCGCGTCGGTCGGCGTGGCCGCGCACGAGGCCGGGCATGCGGTGCAGTACGCGGTCGGATATTTCCCCATCCGTCTGCGCGCGGCCATCATTCCGGTGACGCAGTTCGGCTCAATGGCCGCGTTCCCGCTGATTATCCTGGGGCTGTTTATGAATTCGGGCATCCTGATCGACCTTGGCATCTGGGCGTTCGCGCTGTCGACCGTGTTCCAGCTGGTGACCCTGCCGGTTGAGGTCAACGCGTCCAACCGCGCGCTCGCCGCGATCGAGCAGGGCGGCCTGCTGGCCGAGGACGAGTATCCGATGGCAAAGAAGACGCTGACCGCCGCCGCCATGACCTATTTCGCGGCGCTCGCCGTATCGCTCGCGCAGCTGCTGCGCCTGTTGCTGATTTTCGGGGGACGGAACCGCCATGATTGATAAGCGTCCGCGCACCCCGCGCGAGGCCGCGGCATTCTCCCTGTTCTCCATGCAGGAGGAGGGCGCCTGGTCGGACGGGGCGCTGCATCACTACCTCGCCCGCGCGGGGCTGACCGGCCGCGACGCGGCGCTGGCCGCGCGGCTCACCTACGGCACGGTGCAGAACGAGCTGCTGCTCGACTGGTACCTGCGGCAGTTTTCCAGCGTGCGGCTGAAAAAGATCTCGCCGCGCGTACTGGCCTGCCTGCGCATGGGGCTGTACCAGCTCATCCTGCTGGACAAGATCCCCGCGCACGCGGCAGTATCCGAAACGGTCGCGCTGGTGCGGCGGTACTGCCGTGCGAACGACCGCACGGTGTCGTTTGCCAATGCGGTGCTGCGCCGCGCGGCGCAGGCCGCGGAAGCCGGCGCGCTGCCCGCGCCCGACTGTCCGGATAAGGAGAGCTATTATGCGCTGCGATACAGCCATCCCGAATGGCTGGTGCGGCTGTGGTCGGCGCAGTTCGGCCTGAAGACGGCCGAGGCGCTCTGCCGTGCGGACAACGCGGACACGCCGGTTTCCGTGCGCGTCAACACGATGAAAACCACGCCGGAGGCAGCCCGCCGCGAGCTGGAAGCGGCGGGGCTGACGGTAACGCCGCACCGCGCCTTTCCGGAGATCCTGCTGTGTGTCGGCGGGGACGCGGCCGCGCTGCCCGCGTTCATCGAGGGGCGCGTCACCGTGCAGGACGCGGCGAGCGCACTCGCCGCCGCGGTGGCCGATCCCCAGCCAGGGGACGCCGTACTCGACTGCTGCGCCGCGCCGGGCGGCAAGAGCTTCGCCATGGCCGAACGCATGCGGGGCAAGGGCAGCGTCATATCCTGCGATATCTACGAACATAAGCTCAAGCGCATCCAGGCGGGCGCGGCGCGTCTCGGCCTGCCGAACATCCGCACCACCCTGCAGGACGCCGCCGCGCCGCGCGCGGACTGGGCCGGCACGGCGGATGTGGTGCTGTGCGACGTGCCGTGCTCCGGACTCGGCATCATCCGCAAAAAGCCCGAGATCCGCTACAAGGCTCCGGCTGGACTGGAGGGGCTACCCGCCTTGCAGGCGGCGATTTTACAGAACTGCGCGCGGTATGTGCGGCCGGGCGGCACACTGGTCTATTCCACCTGCACGATCCTGCGGCGCGAAAACGAGGACGTGGTGCGCACCTTCCTGGAGCGCAACGCGGATTTCGCCGCCGTTCCGTGGACGCATCCGGTGTGCGGTGCGCGGGAGGACGGGATGGCGACTTTGCTGCCGCCCGTACATGATACCGACGGCTTTTTCATTGCCAAGCTGAGGAGAAACGCATGACAGAAATCAAATCCCTGACAATCGAAGAGCTGAAAACCGCGCTGGCGGATATGGGCGAGAAGCCCTTCCGCGCGGGACAGATCTTCAAATGGCTCCACCAGGGGGTAGAGTCCTTTGAAGAGATGTCCAACCTGTCCAAAGACCTGCGCGCGCGGCTGGCCGAGCGCTTCGTGCTGACCGTGCCGCAGGTCGCGCGCAGACAGGTCAGCCAGGTGGACGGCACGGTCAAATACCTGTGGCGCCTGCGGGACGGGGACTGCGTGGAGTCCGTGCTGATGCACTACGAGCACGGCGTATCCGTGTGCGTTTCCACGCAGGTCGGGTGCCGCATGGGGTGCCGGTTCTGCGCGTCCGGACTGAATGGGCTCAAGCGCCACCTGTCCGCGGGCGAAATCCTGGACGAGATTCTGTTCATGCAGAAGGACAGCGGCGAAACGGTGTCCAACATCGTGCTTATGGGTACGGGCGAGCCGCTGGACAATTACGACAATGTGCTCAGGTTCCTGCATCTGGTGAGTTGTCCGGAGGGGGTAAATATTGGACAGCGGCATATCTCCTTGTCAACCAGCGGAATTGCTGATAAAATAGAGAGGTTAGCAGGGGAGAAGCTGCAGATCACCCTGTCCGTGTCGCTGCACGCGCCGGACGACGAGACGCGCTCCTCCATCATGCCGGTGAACGAGGCGTATCCGGTCGAGCGGCTCATGCGCGCGTGCCGGTATTATTTCGATACCACCGGCCGCCGTATTTCCTATGAGTACATGATGGCGCGGGATACGACCGACCGCATCTGGCAGGCCGAAAAGCTGGCAAAGCTGCTGCGCGGCCGGCCGGCGCATGTCAACCTGATCCCGCTTAACGAGGTGGCCGAAAGCCCGCTGCGGCCCTCGCGGCCGGAGGCCGTGCGACGCTTCCAGCAGGCGCTGGAAAAGCGCGGCGTGACCGCGACCGTGCGGAGAAGGCTTGGTCCGGATATCGACGCGGCCTGCGGCCAGCTCCGGCGCAGGGAGCTTGACCGGACAGCGGCGGGCGGCGCAGAATAGACGGTTTGCCCGCAAAAGCGCGTCCCGTGCGGGGCGCGGCGCGGGGATTGGGGATGCGGCTGCGGAGCGTGCGCATCCCCTGTAAACGGGGGCTGCGGCTCCCTGTCAAGACGCAGGAGGTGTTCTGTTGTGGAATGGTTCGGCTTGACCGATAAGGGGCGCGTGCGTCCGACCAATCAGGATATTTACCAGATCGAGGTGCGCGAGCCGAACGAGTCCGCGCTGCTTGTGGTGTGCGACGGTATGGGCGGCGCGAACGCCGGCAACGTGGCGAGCCGCTTTGCCGCGCAGGTGTTCGTGGAGGAGGTGCGGCCCCAGCTGGATGGCGCGCTGGAGGAAAAAACGCGCCAGGAAGCGTTGACCGCGGCGCTCGACGCCGCAAACGGCACGGTGTTCGCCCTGGCAGGGCGGCAGCCCGAATTCCGCGGCATGGGTACGACGCTGGTCGCAGCGCTCGTCAAAGGGGAGCAGGCGACCATCCTCAACGTGGGAGACAGCCGCGCTTACCTGTTCGACGGAGAACGGCTGCGCCAGATCACCGAGGACCATTCCTATGTGGAGGAGATGCGCCGCCAGGGCCGCATCACCGAGGCGGACGCGCGCACCCATCCGCAGAAGAACCTGATCACCCGCGCGGTCGGCGTGGAGCCGGACGTTGAGGGCGACCTGTTCGAGGTGCGGCTGAAGGAGGACGAGGTCCTGCTGCTCTGCTCGGACGGGCTGAGCGGCATGGCGGAGGACGCGCAGATCGCGCAGACCATCCGCAGCGCGAAAACGCTCGCGCTGGCGGGCGACGCACTGCTGACCCTTGCGCTGGAAGGCGGCGGCCGCGACAATATCACCGTTGCGCTGTTCACCCGCGGCGCGGGAGAGGAGGCGTGACCGCATATGGATAAATACATCGGCAAACTGCTCGGCGGCCGGTACGAGATCATCGACGTGGTCGGCGTGGGCGGCATGGCGGTTGTCTACCGCGCGCGCTGCCATGTGCTCAACCGCTATGTGGCGGTCAAGATCCTCAAGGACGAATACGCCAGGGATCCGGATATCCGCAAGCGCTTCTCCATTGAGTCGCAGGCGGTCGCCAAGCTTTCGCACCATAATATCGTGTCGGTCTATGATGTCGGCAGCGACAACGGCACGGATTATATCGTCATGGAGCTGATGGAGGGCGTCACGCTCAAGGAATACCTGCAGAAAAAAGGGCATCTGCCCTGGCAGGAGGCGCTGTTTTTCGCACAGCAGATCTGCCGCGCGCTGGTACACGCCCATTCCCGCGGCATCATCCATCAGGATATCAAGCCGCAGAACGTCATTATCCTGCGGGACGGCACCGCCAAGCTAACCGACTTCGGCATTGCCTCCTTCGCCACAACGCAGGAGACGCGCGTCGTGCAGGAGGCCATCGGCTCGGTGCATTATATCTCGCCCGAGCAGGCCAAGGGCTCCAAGATCGATTACCGGACGGATATCTACTCGCTCGGCGTCGTGATGTACGAAATGCTGACGGGCAAGCTGCCGTTTGAGGGCGAGACCGCGCTGCAGGTCGTCATGCAGCACCTGAACGCGGTGCCGCTCGCGCCGAGCGAGCGGCAGCCCGACGTTCCCAAGGGGCTGGACGAGGTCGTGATGCACGCGATGTGCGCGAACATCAGCAGGCGCTATGCGTCGGCGGAAGAGCTTCTGGCCGACCTGGACCGCCTGAAAAACGATGCGAACGCGCAGTTCCATTACAGCTGTGTGCAGGACGAGGCGGGCGAAACGCAGGTGCTGGGCCGCGAGGTGCAGCAGGCGGCGCGCCGCACGCCGGTATCGCCCGAGCGCGATCGGGCAGGCGGGCGGGACCGCCGCGCACCGGCGCCCGAGCCGGAGCCGGAGGGCTTTTTCGAACGCCTGGCGGAGCGGCCGGGGCTGGCCGCGGGCATCGCGGTGGCCGTATTCGCGGTGATCGCGCTGCTGGTGACGGGCATCCTGCTGTTCACGGGCGGCAACAGGGAGCAGAAGATCAGCGTTCCGGCGCTTGTGGGCCGCGATATCGAGGAGATTCTGGCGGATACCGAAGTGACCGGAAACTTCACGATCAAGGAAGCGGACAAGCGCGTTGCCTCCAACCGGCCGGTGGGCGAGGTGCTGGAACAGGACCCGGGTACGGGCGAAAGCGCGGTCAAGGGTACGATCATTACCGTTACCGTATCCGCGGGCGGCGACAACGTGCAGAACACCTATAAGATCGTTGATTTCAAGGATAAGACGCTCGAATATGTGCAGGCCGCGCTGGCGGAGGAGGACATCACGCTCAAGACCGCCGAGGAGCCGTCGGACGAAGTGGAAAAGGGCAAGGTCACGCGGACCGATCCCGCCGCCGGGCAGGAGCTTGCGCGGGGCGCGACGCTGACCGTCTATATCAGCACCGGCAAGGAAGAAAAGGAGACGCAGGTACCCAACCTGTTCGGCATGACGCAGAGCGCGGCGCAGAAGGCGCTGGAGGAAAAGGGCCTCGCGCTCGGCTCGGTCAGTCCGGTTGAGAGCGACGCCGCGGCCGGCACGGTCATCTGGCAGTCCGTGGAAAAGGATTCCACGGTCAGCGAGGGTACTGTGGTCAACATCCAGATCTCCAAGGGCAGGACGCAGACGCCCGAGGGGGAGCCGGACAAGCCGGACGATAATCCGGACAGCGGCGAAGCGGACAACGGGGACGAACCCGAGCAGCAGGAGCCGCAGGTCGGCTACGCGAGCGTTTCGGTCGCGCTGCCGGACAACACGGATATGGCGCATGTGGTCATTTCGGTGGACGGGATGGTGCAGTACGACCAGACGCACGCGACCGATTCGGGCAGCGTGACCGTCCGCGTGAAAGGCACGCCGGGACAGCATGAGGTCACGGTCAGCGTTGACGGAAACGCATCGACCTCCACCTACACGTTCAGTTGACAAAAGGGGCGTATTTTTTGATCGAAGGGATCATTCTCAAGGGCATCGGCGGGTTCTATTATGTGGATACGGCCGAGGGGCTGATCGAGTGCAAGGCGCGCGGCCGTTTCCGCAAGACGGTCGGCAAGCCGATCATTGGCGATCGGGTCACGCTGGAAATCCAGCCGGAGGATGGTACGGGCTACCTGACCGACATCCATCCGCGCAAAAACAGCCTGGTGCGTCCGGCGGTCGCAAACCTGGACCTGCTGGCGGTGGTCGCCTCCGCGGCCCCGCCGGTGACCGACCCGTTTTTGATCGATAAGGTAACGGCGATCGCGGTCCATAAGGGGATCGGCGCGCTGGTCGTCATCAACAAAACGGACGAGGACCCGGGGGACGAGCTGTTCCGCATTTACGAAAAAAGCGGGATCGAAACGCTGCGCGTCAGCGCGCTGACCGGAGAGGGCATCGACCGCCTGAAGGACCGCATCCGCGGCAGGGTGGCGGCGTTCGCCGGCAACTCCGGCGTGGGCAAGTCCAGCGTGCTCAACCGGCTGGACAGCGGCTTTGGCGCCGAGGTGGGCGCGATCTCCGACCGCATCGGCAGGGGGCGGCATACGACCCGCCATGTCGAGCTGCATCCCGTGGAGGGCGGCGGCTATATCGCGGACACGCCCGGCTTTTCCTCGTTCGAGACCGGACAGATGGATCTGGTGCTGGCCGAGGATCTGCAGTACGCGTTTCCCGAGTTCGCGCCCTATTTGGGCCAGTGCAGGTTTACTGGCTGCGCGCATGTGAAGGAAAAGGGCTGCGCGGTGTGTGCGGCGGTCCAGGCGGGGGAGATCGCGGAGAGCCGGCATGCGAGTTATGTCAAACTCTATGAGAGCGTAAAGGATCTGAAAGAATGGGAGCTTTTGAAAGGCGGCACGCGCTGATTTTCGCGGCCGCGCCGGAAACCGAATACGGTTATATCCGCGCGTTCCTGAAGGAGCATCCGGACGCGCTGATCGCCTGCGCGGACGGCGGCCTGCGCCATGCCCGCGCGCTCGGCCTGCATCCGGACTTCATGATTTCGGACTGCGACTCCATGCCGGAGGTCGAGGGGACCGAGGTTGTGCGCCTGCGTCCGGAAAAGGACGATACGGACACGCAGGGCTGCTTGCGCGAGGTGTTCCGCCGCGGCTGTACCGAGGCCACGCTGGTCTGCGCGACCGGCGGGCGCATCGACCATATGCTCGCCAACCTGTCCCTGCTGGAGGAGGCGTATGCCATGGGCGGGCGCCTGACAGTGCTGGACCGGCAGAATCAAATCGTTTTGCATGAGGGCGGCTGTCAAAAATTCAAAATGCCGCCGGAGTACGCCTATTTTTCGCTGGTGCCGCTCGATGCGGTTTTGACCGGCGTAAGTATTGAAAACGCCAAGTATCCGCTGCGCGACGCGGTCGTCACGCGGGCGGGAATGGTCACGATATCCAACGAAGCAATCGCGGACTGCTTTTCGGTAACCATCCGAGAGGGGCGCTCGCTTGTGATCTTTTCGCGCGACTGGACGCGCGCTTTGTGAAAAATCCACACCAAAACCGCCGGCAGGGGCGGTTTTTTTATCCCTTTCGTTTTTGCAATTTTTTGATAGCAGACTTGCAAAACGAAAAAAGGAAGCATATAATAAGGATTATAGAGAGAAATGGGAACAGACTTGTAAAGGGAGAGTGCTGTATCGTGGCATTGAAGCCGATTTCCAAAATCGCCGCCGGCGTGCAGGCGTCCACCACGCTTGCGATTGATTCGCTGTTCAAGCAGATGAAAGCAGAGGGGAAGGACGTCGTCGGCTTCGGCGCGGGCGAGCCGGATTTCCCGACGCCCGAGCATATCAAGCAGGCGGGCATCGACGCGATCGAAAACAACTTTACCAAATATACGCCGGCCGCGGGCCTGATGCAGCTCCGCGAAGCGGCGAGCTACCGCCTGAAGGCGGATTTCGGGCTGGAATACGCGCCCAACCAGATCGTGGTCGCGTCCGGCGCGAAGCATTCGGTCTATGTGGCGCTGATGACGCTGTGCGACCCGGGCGACGAGGTTGTGATCGCCGCGCCCTACTGGGTCAGCTATTCCGAGATGGTCAAGCAGGCGGGCGCGGTGCCTGTGATTGTCGCCGCGGGCGAGGCCGAGGATTTCAAGATCACGGCGGCGCAGCTCGACGCGGCGATCACCGACCGGACCAAGGTGTTTATGCTCAATTCGCCCTGCAACCCGACCGGCATGGTCTATACGCGCGCAGAGCTGGAGGCGATCGCCGAGGTATGCTGCCGCCGCAACGTCTATGTGATCGCGGACGAGATTTACTGCAACCTGGTCTATGACGATATCGAGTTCGTATCCTTTGCTTCGCTGGGCGAGGAGGTCAAGGAACGGACCATCCTGGTCAACGGCGTGTCCAAGAGCTATGCCATGACCGGCTGGCGCATTGGCTACACGGCCTCCAATCCGGAGCTGGCCCGTGTGATGGGCAATTATCTGAGCCACTCCACTTCGGCGCCCTCCACGATCTCCCAACACGCGGCGATCGTGGCGCTGCGCGGCCCGCAGGAGGATATGCAGGCCATGAAGCGCGCGTTTGAAAAGCGCCGCGACCATCTGGTCGGGCGCATGAACCGCATTGAGGGCGTTTCCTGCATCAAGCCGCAGGGCGCGTTCTATGTGATGATGAACATGAAAAGCTTCATCGGCAAGTCCATGTACGGGAAAACGATCGGGAGCGCGGAGGATTTCGCGCATCTGTTCCTGGAAAAAGGGCTGGTGGCGACCGTGCCGTGTACGGCGTTCGCGGCGCCGGGCTTTGTCCGCTGGAGCTACGCGACCTCGCTGGCCGAGATCGACAAGGGGCTGGACCGGCTGGAACAGTTCATCCAAAACGCATAATGACAGGAAAAAGGGAGGACGGCTGTCCTCCCTTTTGTATTATTCGAGCGGCTTGAGCAGGCGGTATTCCGTGAATGCGCCGCAGGTGTGAACCTGCTTGAGCTGGAAACCAAAATGCAGGTAAATCGGCACATTCTCCCGTGAAAAGGTTTCCAGCACGATTGCCCGGCAGCCCAGCGCCGCCGCGCGGGCGAGCGCGCCGTCCATCAGTTCGCGGGCGATGCCCGTGCCGCGGTGCGCTTTGGCGACCGCGAACTGCGCGATGTAGTACGGCCGGTCGCAATAGCGCCGGTACCAGTTCATACTGTGTACGGCCATAACGGGCCGGCTGTTGCGTGTGAGCTGTGCGAGCAGGCGCTTGGGAATGCCGCGCAGCGCGCGGCCGCGCCGCAGCAGATAAATGATCTGCGCGAGCGGACCGAGCGGGGCGCGCCTGCACGGGTCGGTGCCGACCAGCGCGCCGGTGAGCGCACCGTCCGCAGTCTCGCAGACGAAAACATCGCCGTGTTCGAGGAAATAGTCCTGCCCGAGACTGAGTATGGTCGGGCCGATCCGGCGGGCGGTTTCCATATCCACGCCGGAAAACTGCTGCTGCAGCTCTTCCTTTTCATAAAACTGGTCGAACATCAGCGCGGCCAGCGCTGGAAGCTCGTCCTGACGGGCTTTTCTCATGTTGCACCTCCGGTTTGTGGCTGACTTGATGATAGCATGCAGGCCGCGGTCCGTCAAGCCGCGGCGCGGCGCTGTCAAATCAATGGCGCGCACGGGGGATTTCTTTGTTTATTGTTACAATGTGTGCGCAAAACAAGGCGGTTTTGCTTGAAATGCGCGGGATGGGGTGATAAACTAAGAGCGGACTGTTTCAGTCCGTTCTTTTGTGTTTCCACAAAAAATGAAGATAGATCGGAAAGGACGACTGACATGAACAACGTGTACGAAAGCCCGCTTTCTTCGCGCTACGCTTCGGAGGAGATGCTGTATACCTTTTCCTCGGATATGAAGTTTTCTACCTGGCGCCGCCTGTGGGTGTCGCTGGCCAAGGCGGAGATGGCGCTCGGCCTGCCCATCACCCAGGAGCAGGTGGACGAAATGGAGGCGCATTTGACCGATATCGATTATGATACGGCCAGGGCGCGCGAGAAAGAGGTTCGCCACGACGTGATGGCGCACGTCTATACGTTCGGCAAGGCCGCGCCCAAGGCGGCGGGCATTATCCACCTTGGCGCGACGAGCGCCTATGTGGGCGATAACACGGATATCATCCAGCTCCGCGCGGGCCTGCTGCTCGTGCGCAAAAAGCTGGCCGTGGTGCTGGACAAGCTGGCGCGCTTCGCGGACGCGCACAAGGCGCAGCCCACGCTGGGCTTCACCCACTTCCAGCCTGCGCAGCTCACCACGGTCGGCAAGCGCGCGACCCTGTGGATGAACGAGCTGCTGATGGATCTGGCCGAGGTCGAGTACCGCATTGAAAACCTGCGCATGCTGGGCAGCAAGGGGACGACCGGCACGCAGGCGTCCTTTATGGAGCTGTTCGACGGGGACGAGGGCAAGGTCAAGGAGCTGGAAGCGCGCATCGCGGCGGACTTTGGCTTCGCAGGCGTGGTGCCGGTTTCCGGACAGACCTATTCGCGCAAGATCGACGCGCAGACGCTGGCCACCCTGTCCGGCATCGCACAGTCGGCGTCCAAGTTTGCCACCGACCTGCGTTTGCTGCAGCACCTCAAGGAGATTGAGGAGCCTTTCGAGGCGCACCAGATCGGCTCGTCCGCGATGCCGTACAAGCGCAACCCGATGAGAAGCGAGCGCATCTGCGCGCTGGCGCGCTATGTCATCACGGACAGCCTGAACCCCGCTTTCACCTCCGCTACCCAGTGGTTCGAGCGCACGCTCGACGATTCGGCGAACAAGCGCATCTCCGTGCCGGAGGCGTTCCTCGCGGTGGATGCGATTCTGAACATTATGATTAACGTGGTGTCCGGCCTGGTGGTATACCCCAAGGTTATCCATCAGCGCGTGATGAACGAGCTGCCCTTTATGGCGACCGAAAACATCATGATGGGCGCGGTCAAGCGCGGCGGCAACCGGCAGGAGCTGCACGAGCGCATCCGCGAGCATTCCATGGCCGCGGGCAAGCGCATCAAGGAGGAAGGGCTGGACAACGACCTAATCGACCGCATCGCCGCGGACCCGATGTTCGGCATGACGCGCGAGCAGATCATGGAGCATCTGGACCCATCCGCGTATATCGGCCGCTGCCCGTCCCAGGTGGACGAGTTCCTCAGCGAGTGCGTCCGGCCGGCCATCGCGCCCTATCTGGACGGCGGGGACGTCACGGTAGAGATCAACCTGTAAGCGCGGCGGCCAGGCGCGGCAATATTGACTTTTCTGCGGTTTCGCAGTATACTAAATCAGTTGTGTAAGAAAACAAAGGAGGCTGTAAAACATTGAAAAAGAGTGTGATTTCCTTCATCGCAGTCATGCTCGTGATCGTTTTGCTCGGTCTTTGCGCGGTAATGGGCTTTACCGTGGCGGGGCGCACGATCATCCCTGCGGTGAATGATACCGAGCACGGCATCCGGCTCGGCCTCGATCTGGTGGGCGGTTCGCGCATCGTATATGAGGCGGAGCTGCCGGAGGGCTACGATGCGGGCAACCTGTCCAGAGATATGGAAACGGCGCAGTCCATGATTCGTCAGCGCCTGACCAACAAGGGCTTCACCGAGGCGACTGTCGCGCTTTCGGGCGACAACCGTATCTCGGTCGAGATCCCGCAGATCACCAATCCCGAGGAAGCCGTGCAGACGCTGGGCTCGACCGCGCAGCTTGTGTTTATGGACGCGGACGGCAAGGAGTGGCTGACCGGCACGGATATCAAGCGTGCGACCGCCATGTACGGCCAGCCGACCGGCGCGGAGCTGACGGACGAGCATTACGTCCAGATCGAGTTCACCGACGAGGGAACGCAGAAATTCTCCGAGGCGACCGCTTCGATCGCGGCGCGGAAAAATACGGACGGTATGAACTTCCTTGCCATCGTCATGGACAATCAGGCGATTTCCACACCGATGGTGGAGAACCAGCTGACGCAGAGTACCTGCGTGATCTCGGGCGGCAACTTCACGGCGGAAAGCGCCAAGGAGCTGGCGGACCTGATTAACGTCGGCCAGATGCCGTTCAGCCTCAAGCAGGTTGAGCTTCGCTCGGTCGGCCCGCAGCTCGGCGCGAACGCCCTGCAGACTTCGCTGCTCGCGGGCGCGATCGGCATTGTGCTGGTCTGCCTGTTCATGCTGATCGTTTACCGCATCCCGGGTCTGGTCGCCTGTCTGGCACTCGGCTTCTATATCGTCATTGAAGCGGTTGTGTTCGGCCTGATCCGTGTCAACCTGTCCCTGCCGGGCATCGCGGGCATCATCCTGTCGATCGGCATGGCGGTCGATGCGAACGTTATTATCTTTGAGCGCATCAAGGAAGAGCTGCGCGCGGGCAAGACTGTCAAGAGCGCTATCGATTCCGGCTTCAAGCGCGCGTTCACCGCGATCCTGGACTCCAACATCACCACGCTGATCGCGGCCGCGGTGCTGTTCTGGATGGGTACCGGCACAATCGTCGGCTTTGCGACCACGCTGGGCCTCGGCGTTATCATTTCCATGTTTACAGCCCTGACGGTGACCCATTTCCTGCTCAACCGCATGGTGGATTTCCATGTTCGCAGCCCCAAGGCTTACGGCGCTTAAGAAAGGAGGAGATAAATTATGAAACCCAAGTTCCCCATTCTGAAGAATTTCAAGATTTTCGGCATTATCTCCGCCCTGCTGTGCGCGACCGGCCTGGTGGCCCTGATCGCGCTGCCGTTCGGCCAGAATTTCTTTAACCTGAGCATTGACTTTGCCGGCGGCACGGAGATGGAGTTCAACCTGCACAAGACGGTGGACCAGGCGGTCCAGACCGAGGTGCGCGAGCTGTTTCAGGAGGTAACGGGCGTCGATCCGTCCTCGGTCACCTCGTCGGGCGACAGCAATGAAAACGTGCTGATCCGCTCCACCTCGATCGATTCGGAAAAGCGCGCGGCTGTCATCGACAAGATGGTGGAAACCTACAGTCTGGACGAAGAGGGCAAGGATCTCTACAACAATAACGACGTTTCCCCTTCGGTCGGCAGCGACCTGCAGCGCGCGGCGTTCCTGTGCGCGGCGGTGGCGATCGTGCTGATGCTGATCTATATCACCATCCGTTTTGAGCTGACCAGCGGCCTGGCGGCGGTCACCTGCCTGATCCACGACCTGCTGATTATGCTGTCGGTCTATGTGTGGTTCCAGATTCCGCTGGACACCGGCTTTATCGCCGCGGCGCTGACCATACTCGGCTATTCGATCAATGCGTCCATCATCGTATTCGACCGCATCCGCGAGAACCTGCGCGCGGCGCGCAAGGAGCCGTTTGAGGAGGTCGCGGAGCGCAGCGTCTGGCAGACCATGGGGCGTACCATCAACACGACCCTTACCACGCTGTTCACGGTCGGCATGATCTTTATTCTGGGTGTGCCGTCGCTCAAGCAGTTCACGCTGCCGCTGATCGTGGGCATCGTTGCGGGCGCCTGGTCGTCGATCATGCTGTCGGCAAGCTTCTGGTCGTTCTACCGCAAGCATTTCCGCAAGAAGCGTATCTGAATATAGGAAAAAGCGCATACTGCGCGAAACAACGGACGGGGGTGCGGCGCGTATCCCCGTCCGGTTTTTTTGGAAAAGGAGGGACCCCCTTGCGTCTGGGCATTTCGACCGCGTGCTTCTATCCGCAGCCGGTGGAGGAGATACTGCCCATCCTGGCCGGACTGGGCGTGCATGCGGTCGAGGTTTTCTTTAATACGGAGAGCGAGTTCTCGCCGCGCTTTTATGAGCAGTTGGGTGCGCAGGCGCGGCAGCTGGGACTGGATATCGTGTCGGTCCACCCCTACACCTCGCTGATGGAGGGGCTGCTCCTGTTCTCCGACTACCAGCGCCGCACAGAGGACGGGCTGATGCAGTACCAGCGCTATCTGGAATGCGCGGCGGCGCTGGGCGCGCGCTTTTTCACTTTCCACGGGGAGCGCGATATGGGGCATGCGGACGATCCGGCGCGCTGGGCGCGCAAGTGCGGGGTATACCGCCGGCTGTGCGGACTCGCAGCCTCCTGCGGCGTGACGCTCGCGCAGGAGAATGTGGCGTGGTGCCGTTCGCGCGACCCCGCGTTTCTGCGCGCCCTGTACCGCGACGTTCCCGCGCTGCGGTACACGCTCGACATCAAGCAGGCGCACCGCGCCGGCCGCCACCCGCGGGAATTCATCGATGCGGTGGGGGACCGGCTGGTAAATATCCATATCAACGATTTCTCGGCCGAGCAGAGCTGCCTGCTGCCCGGGGCGGGGACGATGGATTACGCGGACTTTTTCTCACGCCTGCGCGCAGCCGGCTACAGCGGGCATGCGCTGATCGAGGTATACCGCTCGAATTTCACGGGGCCGGACGACCTGGCGCGCGCCGTGCGCGTGCTTTCCCGCTTTTTAACGGTTTGACGGGGTAAATGCGCCCGCTGTGGTTGACTTTTTTATACAAGGGGTGGTATAATAACCACAAATGATTCACATTTTATAGGATTGCGAGGGTGAAGCCCGATGAAATGTCCGTTTTGCGGCTATGAGGACAGCAAGGTAGTCGATTCGCGGCCGACCGACGAGGGGACGAGTATCCGCCGCCGGCGCGAATGCCTCAAATGCCTCAAGCGTTTTACCACCTACGAAACGGTCGAGCGCATGCCGCTCATGCTGGTCAAGCGGGACGGCACCCGACAGGCCTACGACCGCCAGAAGCTGTTGAACGGGCTGATGAAGGCCTGCGAAAAGCGGCCGGTTTCGCTCATGCAGCTCGAGCAGATTGTGGATAATGTGGAGCAGAAGGTGTTCGGCTCGCTCGAGAGCGAGGTATCCAGCAAGGTCATCGGAGAATTGGTCATGGAGCAGCTCCGCAAGGTGGACGAGGTGGCCTATGTGCGCTTTGCCTCGGTCTACCGCCAGTTCAAGGATATCAATACGTTCATGGAAGAGCTTAACACTTTGATTAAAGATAAATAAAAATCCTTGACAAATCCCGCAAAGCGCGGTACACTAATAAACAAGCAATATACTATAGAAATTGTAGGAAAAGGAGGAGACCGTAATGCTGGCACTGCGAATGTCCATGTGCATGATGTGCGGTTTTGCTCGTTTTTCTGCAATACAGCCGTAACAGGGCTGGTTATGCTGCAAGCGGGCCGTATTTGTCATGCGGCGCGATGCGGTTCAGATGGAAAGCGAGCGGAAAGCAGGACTGCTTTCCGCTTTTATTTTGAAACGAGGGGGAATAAGGTTTGGAACAGGATGTCATTGTGCGAATCCAAAACCTGAACAAGACGTTCCGCGGGCGCGCGGGTACGGTCGTGGCGCTTGACGGCGTCAGTCTGGACATCAGGCGCGGCGAGATATTCGGCATCATCGGCCTGTCCGGCGCGGGCAAATCCACGCTGGTGCGGTGCATCAATTTTCTGGAAAAGCCGACCGAGGGTACGGTCACGGTGGACGGGCAGGAGCTGGGGGCGCTTTCCAAAAAGGAGCTGCTGCAGGCGCGCCGCTCCATGGGCATGATCTTCCAGCAGTTCAACCTGCTGCAGCAGCGCACTGCGCTGCAGAATATCTGCTTCCCGCTGGAAATCGCGGGGACAGGTAAGGCGGAGGCGGAAAAGCGGGCGCGTGAGCTGCTCGATATCGTCGGCCTGAGCGACCGCGCGGGCAATTATCCGTCCCAGCTTTCCGGCGGCCAGCAGCAGCGCGTGGCCATCGCGCGGGCGCTGGCGACCAACCCCAAGATCCTGCTCTGCGACGAGGCGACCAGCGCGCTGGACCCGACGACGACGCGCTCCATCCTCGCGCTGCTCAAGGAGATCAACCAGACGCTCGGCATCACGATTGTGGTCATCACGCATGAGATGGCGGTTATCGAGGAGATCTGCCAGCGCGTGGCGATCATCGATTCCAGCCGCATCGCAGAGGTCGGCACGGTCGATCGGGTGTTCACCCGCCCGCAGTCCGCGATGGCAAGGAAGCTGATCTATCCGGATGGCAGGCGGGAGCGCCTGGCCACGGGCAGGCATTACTGCCGCATCGTGTTTGACGGAAACTCGTCGTTTGAGCCGGTGGTATCCAACATGGTGCTGGAATGCAAGGCGCCGGTCAATATCATGTTTGCGGACACCAAGGATATCGACGGGAAGGCATATGGCCAGATGATCCTGCAGCTGCCGGAGGATGAACGCGCGGCAAAGCGGGCGCTGGCCTATCTGGAAACGCAGAACGTGCATGTAGAGGAGGGCGACGCGCATGCTTTCACCTGATTTCTGGGCGCAGGCCCTGTGGGAAACCCTGTACATGGTCGCGGTATCCACCGTGGTCTCCTATGCGATCGGGCTGCCGGTCGGCCTGCTGCTGGTGGTGAGCGATAAGGGCGGCATCCGCCCGATTCCGGTGCTCAACACCGTGCTGGGCGTGGTTGTCAATATCCTGCGCTCGGTGCCGTTCCTGATCCTGGGCGTTATGATTACGCCGATGACGCGCGCGATCACAGGCTCCTCGATCGGCACGACCGCGATGATCGTGCCGCTGACCATGGCGGCCGCCCCCTATGTGGCGCGCATGGTCGAATCCTCCATCAAGGAGGTGCCGTTCGGCGTGATCGAGGCCGCGCAGTCCATGGGGGCAAGCCCGTGGCAGATCGTGTGGAAGGTGCTTGTGCCGGAGGCCAAGCCCTCGCTCATGGTCGGCGGCGCGATCTCGGTCGTCACTATCCTGGGCTATTCCGCGATGGCTGGCTTTATCGGCGGCGGCGGCCTGGGCGCGGTGGCGGTCACCTACGGCTATAACCGCTATCAGTTCGATATTATGCTGGTCGCGGTGATTATCATTGTCGTGGTCGTGCAGATCTTCCAGGAGGCCGGCCTTTGGCTGGCGCGCCGGCTGGATAAGCGCAACCGGTAAAGCGGTTTGTTTTGTTATCATTAAATTAATGATATAGGGGCGTCGCTGCGGCCGCGCGCCGTCCCACCAATGAGAAAAGGAGAGAACTGATTATGAAAAAGAAAATCGCAGCCCTGCTTGCGGGCGCGCTGTGCCTGACAGCGCTTGCAGCCTGCGGCGGGAACAACCAGAACCAGGCCGCGGATAACGGCGGCGCATCGGATGACGCGGCAAAGACCATTACGGTCGGCGCGTCGCCCACGCCCCATGCGGAGATCCTGAAGGCGGCAAAGGACGTGCTGGCCGAGGCGGGTTACACGCTCGAAGTGGTGGAGTTCACCGACTATGTGACCCCGAACACCGCGCTGGTCGAGGGCGACCTGGACGCGAACTATTTCCAGCACATCCCGTACCTGAACAACTTCAATAAGGAGAACAACGGCGACCTGGTCCCCGCGATCGAGATGCACTATGAGCCGTTCGGTATCTACCCGGGCAAGACCGCGACGCTGGACGAAGTGGCGGACGGCGCCACCATCGCCGTACCGAACGATGGCTCCAACGAAACGCGCGCGCTGCTGCTGCTGCAGGATGCGGGCCTGATCAAGCTCAAGGACGGGATCGACCCGACCTCGGACGCGACCAAGCTGGACATCGTGGAAAACCCGAAGAATCTGGATATCCAGGAGATCGCCGCGGAGCAGCTCCCGCGCTCGCTGCAGGACGTTGACCTTGCGGTCATCAACGGCAACTATGCCCTGCAGGCCGACCTGAACGCCAAGGAGGACTCGCTCATCACGGAGAATCCGGAGTATGCGCAGGTATACGTCAACGTGATCGCCTGCCGCAGCGGCGACGAGGACAGTGAAAAAATGCAGGCGCTGGCCGAGGCGTTGCAGAGCGATACGGTCAAGCAGTTCATCGAAGAGACCTATAAGGGCGCCGTGGTGGCGACCTACTAAAACAGGCCTTCCGACAGGGAGACAAAGCCGCCCGTTTGGGGGAATGGATAAAAAAAGAACCGCTGGAAAGCGGTTCTTTTTTTGATTCTCATTCTGCCGCGGCTTGTACGCCCGCCATGTCCTGCACGGGCTTGCACGCCAGCTCCTTGCTGATTTTGCCCGCGAAGCCGGTGAGCGTTTTGCCCGGGCCGATCTCGCACGCGGTGGTAAGACCCGCCGCCATGCCGTTGCGGATGAGCTGCGTCCAGCGCACGGGGGAGATCATGTGCTGCTCCAGATGCGCGGGCAGGTCGGCGCAGTCGAGCACGTTGCCGTCCAGATTGGAGTAAATGTCCATCTTGGGCGCGGAGAAGGTAAAGTCCGACACATAAGCGCGCAGCTCGGCCGCCGCCTTTGCCATCAGCGGCGTGTGGAACGCACCGGAAACCGCGAGCGGAAGCGCGCGCCGCGCGCCGACCGCCTTGCAGTTCTCAACCGCCTCGTCGAGCGCCTTGCGCTCGCCCGCGATGACGAGCTGGCCGGGGCAGTTGTAGTTGACCGGACGGACCAGGCCGCTTGTCACTTGGGCGCAGGCCTGCTCGATCGCCGCATCGTCCAGTCCGAGGATGGCAGCCATGCCGCCGTCGATCGAGTCCGCCGCCTGCTGCATCAGCTTGCCCCGCATGGACACGATCCTGACGCCGTCCGCGAGCGACACCACGCCGGCCGCCGCGAGCGCCGTGTATTCGCCCAGCGAGAAGCCCGCCGCGGCCTTGAAAGATACGCCGGCCTCCTGCAGCGCCGCGAGCGCGGCCATCGAGTGCGTAAAAATCGCGATCTGGCTGTTTTCCGTGCGGGAAAGCGTCTCCTTGTCGCTGTCAAAGCAGAGCTTTGCAACGTCCAGGCCCGCTCCGTCGCTGGCCTCTTCAAAAACCAGCCGTGCGGCCTGCGAATTTTCGTACAGATCCCTGCCCATGCCCGGGGCCTGCGCGCCCTGGCCGGGGAAAAATGCAAAACCGTATTCCATTTCGTTCCTCCAAATATCGATGCCAGACCTCGGAAAAGGTTGACATTTTCGTGTCCTTTTATTATAATAGTCAAGGATTACTTTGTCAATCAAACTATTGTCGCTTTTCCACGGTTTTTGGGAGAGCGATTTGATTTTAGGGAGCGTGGCTATCATCAACACTCAACTGATCGGCACGGGATCGTGCATTCCGGAGTTTGCCCTGACCAATGCGATGCTCGAGCAGATGGTCGACACCAGCGACGAGTGGATCGTCAAGCGCACCGGCGTGCGCGAGCGCCGCATCGCCAAGAACACCCGCACATGGGAGCTGGCGCTCGGCGCGGCGCAGAACGCGCTGGCGGACGCGGGAATCACGGCGGAGGAGCTTGACCTGATCCTGGTCAGCACCTGCACACCGGATACCAACACGCCCAACACCGCGAGCGTCCTGCAGGACAAGCTGGGCGCGCGCCAGGTTGGCGCGATGGATATTAACAACGCCTGCGCGGGCTTCATCTCCGCGACCGACATCGCGGACAGCTACATCCGGTCGGGCAAGGCGAAAACCGTGCTCGTCGTTTCGGCGGAAACGCTGCACCGTATCACGGATTACACCGACCGCTCCACCTGCATCCTGTTTGGCGACGGGGCGGCCGCGGCGGTCTACCGCGCGACCGAGGACGCCGCCGTGGGCATCCAGTCCACGTTTATCGCGGCGGACGGCTCGGGCGCGGAGTACCTGTACATGGAGGCGCTGCCGGTTGAAGACCCGTTCGCGCCCGAGCGGACGGTCGACCCCAAGGCGCGCTTCCTCAAGATGCAGGGCGCGGCGGTCGTGCGGTTCACCGCGCGCGCGGTCCCGCTGGCAATCGATACCGCGCTGCAGCGCGCGGGCGTTTCGGCCGAGGAAATCGACTGGGTGGTGCCGCATCAGGCCAACCTGCGCATCCTGGACGTGATCGCCAAGCGCTACCATCTGCCGAAAGAAAAGGTCTATGTGAACATGGACCGCTTCGGCAACACCTCTTCGGCCAGCGTGCCGATCTGCCTGGACGAGATGCGCCGGAAGGGCCTGCTCAAAGCGGGCCAGACCATCGTCTGCACCGGCTTCGGCGGCGGGCTGACCTACGGCGCGTTTGTACTTAAACTGTAAAAGGGGAGCGAATCAAATGAAAACCAAGATCACAGAACTTCTCGGTATTGAATATCCGATCGTGCAGGGCGCGATGGCGTGGATCGCGGAGCATCACCTCGCGGCGGCGGTGTCCAAGGCGGGCGGCCTGGGCATCATCGCGGGCGGCGCGGCGCCGGTGGATTATATCCGCGACGAGATCCACAAGGCACGCGCGATCACGGACAAGCCGCTGGGCATGAATATCATGCTGCTCTCCCCGAACGCGGACGACCTCGCCCAGCTCGCCATCGACGAGAAGATCGAGGTGCTGACCACGGGCGCGGGCAATCCGGGCAAATATATGGAAAGCTGGAAGAACGCGGGCATCAAGGTGATGCCGGTCGTCGCGTCGGTCGCGCTGGCCAAGCGCATGGCGCGCGCGGGCGCGGATGCGGTCATCGCGGAAGGCATGGAGGGCGGCGGCCACATCGGCGAGCTGACGACCATGCCGCTCGTGCCGCAGGTGGTGGACGCGGTGGATGTGCCGGTTATCGCGGCGGGCGGCATCGCGGACGGCCGCGGCATGGCCGCGGCGCTCCTGCTGGGCGCGGAGGGCGTGCAGTGCGGCACGGTGTTCCTCGCGTCCGACGAGTGCTATATTTCGGATAAGTACAAGGAGCTTGTGCTCAAGGCGAGCGATATCTCCACGGTTGTTACCGGACGCCCGTCCGGCCATCCGGTGCGTTCGCTCAAAACGCCGATGGCGCGCAAGTGCCTGGAGCTGGAGAAGATCGGCACCGAGCAGTCGCTGGAGGAGCTGGAGGCCGCGACCGCGGGCTCGCTGCGCAAGGCGGTGCAGGATGGAAACTATGAGGAAGGCACGTTTATGTCCGGCCAGATCGCGGGCATGCTCACCGAGCTGCGCCCGTGCGCGGATATCCTGCGCAGCATGACCGAGGGCGCGGAGCAGCTGCTCCGCACCGCATATCAGCGCTTTGAATAAGGAGAGCGGGAACATGGGTGTTGCAATTGTAACCGGCGGCTCGCGCGGCATCGGCGCGGCCATTTCGGAAAAGCTGGCAAAGGACGGCTATGATGTTGTAATCAACTGCGCCTCCTCGGTGGAGAAGGCGGAGGGCGTCGCGGAGAAGTGCCGCGCGCACGGCGTCAAGGCGGTCGTAAAGCAGTGGGATGTTGCGGATTACGCGGCGTGCGAGGCGGCGGTCAAGCAGATCAAGGAGGAGCTGGGCGTGCCGGCGGTGCTGGTCAATAACGCGGGCATCACGCGCGACGGGCTGCTCGTCCGCATGAAGCCCGACCAGTTTGACGCGGTTGTTTCGACCAACCTGAAGGGGACCTTCAACATGACCCAGATCGTCGGCGCGATGATGATGCGCGCCAAGGCGGGCAGCATTGTCAGCCTGTCGAGTGTGGTCGGCATTTCGGGCAACGCGGGGCAGGCGAATTACGCGGCCTCCAAGGCGGGCGTGATCGGCCTGACCAAATCCGCGGCCAAGGAGCTGGGGGCGCGCGGCGTGCGCGTCAACGCGGTGGCGCCGGGCTTTATCGAAAGCGATATGACCGACGTGCTGCCGGAGGATGTGAAGAAAGGCATGCTGGCGCAGATCGCCATGAAGCGCTGCGGCCGTCCGGAGGAGATCGCGGATATCGTTTCGTTCCTCGCGTCGGACGCGGCCTCGTATATCACCGGACAGGTCATCGTTGCGGACGGCGGCATGCTTTGACCGGCTGCACGGAAGCAGAAGGGCGGGACAGGCGCAGGCGGCGCGTCCCGGGAAAACGAGGAAGAAGGAGATGCTTTGATGGAACGGGTAGTTATCACTGGTATGGGTGCGGTCACGCCGGTCGGCAACGACGTCCAGACGTTTTGGGAGTCGCTCAAGGCCGGTAAGTGCGGTGTTGGGCCGATCACCAAGTTCGATGTATCGGAATTTAAGGTAAAGCTGGCCGCCGAGGTCAAGGACTTCGACGTGACGCAGTATGTAGATAAGCGCGAGGCGCGCCGGATGGACGTCAACTGCCACTTTGCGCTGGCGGCGGCGCAGCAGGCGGTCGATCAGGCGGGCCTCAGGGAAGGGAACTTCGATCCCTACCGCACGGGCGTGATTTACGGCTCGGGCGTGGGCGGCCTGCAGATCGCCGAGCAGGAGATCCCCAAGCTGAATGAAAAGGGGCCGGGGCGCGTGTCACCGCTGTGCATTCCGGAGATGATCGCCAACATGGCGGCGGCGTATATCTCCATGCGGTTCGGCTTCAAGGGCGAGAATTTCTGTCCGGTTTCCGCCTGCGCGACGGGCAACCATGCGATCGGCGAGGCTATGCGCGCCATCCGGCATGGCTATCAGGACGTCGTGGTCTGCGGCGGCACCGAGAACGGCATCATCCCGATCTCGATGGCCGGCTTCCAGAACATGAAAGCTGTGCATATGGGCGAGGATCCGGCGTGCGCCTCGATTCCGTTCGACGCCCGCCGGTCGGGCTTTGTGATGGGCGAGGGCGCGGGCTGCCTGGTGCTTGAGAGCCTGACGCATGCCCAGGCGCGCGGCGCGACGATCCTTGCGGAGATCGCGGGCTACGGCGCGACCGGAGACGCCTACCACATCACCAGCCCCTCTCCGGACGGAGAGGCCGCTTCGCGCGCCATCCTGGGCGCGATCACGGACGCAGGCCTGACCCCTGCGGATGTGGACTATATCAACGCGCACGGCACGTCCACCCCGCTGAATGAAAAGTATGAAACCATCGCCATCAAAAAGGCGTTTGGGGACGAGGCGTACAAGGTCAAGGTGTCGTCCACCAAGTCGATGACCGGCCACCTGCTGGGCGGCGCGGCCGCGGTTGAGGCGATCGCGTGCGTCATGGCGATCCGCGACGGTGTGGTGCCGCCGACCATCGGCTATCAGGAGGCGGATCCGGACTGCGATCTGGATATCACCCCGAACCGGGCGGTTGAGATGCCCGTGAACGTGGCGATTTCCAATTCGCTGGGCTTTGGCGGCCATAACGCCTGCATCCTGATTAAGAAGGTGTAATATATGGATATCAAGGAACTGAAAGACGTTGCCATCGAGCTGATGGATGCGCTCAAGGCCAAGGGCCTGGGCGAGGTAGAGATCGAGCTGGACGACGTGAAGCTGAAGATCAAATCCGCGCCTCCCGCGCCGGTTGTGGCGGCTCCCGCGGCACCGGCCGCAGCGCCGGCGGCTGCCCCCGCTGCCGCGGCGGAGGACGAGGCGCCCGCCGCGGCTGCGGCCGAGGACCTGCCCGAGGGTACGCCGGTCAAGAGTCCGCTGGTGGGAACGTTCTATTCCTCCCCGTCTCCGGACGCGCCGCCGTTCGTGCTGGTCGGCCAGAAGGTCAAGGAGGGCGACACGCTGTTCATCGTGGAAGCGATGAAGACCATGAACGAGATCAAGTCCCCGTGCGACGGAACGGTCGTGCGCATTCTGGCGCAGCCGGGCGATATGGTTGAGTATAACCAGACCATCGTTGTGATCGAATAAGGGAAACGGCAGCCGGTCCGCCGCGGGGCGCGGCAGGAAAGGGCTTGCGTTTTCACAGGAGAGGGATTATAATATGCTGAACAAAGAACAGATCATGGAGATCCTTCCGCACCGCCCGCCCATGCTGCTGGTGGACGAGATCCTCGAAATGGACGAGGAGCACGCGGTAGGCACGCTGCACCTGACGGGCGACGAGTTTTTCTTCCAGGGCCACTTCCCGGGCAACCCGATCATGCCCGCCGTGTTCCGGCTGGAGGCGCTGGCGCAGGTCGGCGGCGTGGCGCTGCTGTCCATTCCGGAATTCAAGGGAAAGACCGCAGTGTATACCGGTATTGATAAGGCGAAATTCCGCGCCATGGCCAAGCCGGGCGATACACTCCGGCTGGAGGTGCGGTTTGTCAAGCGCCGCGGCCCGATGGCGGTCGCCGAGGGCGTAGCCTGGGTCGGCGACCAGAAAGCCGCCGAGGCGGAAATCAAGTGCATGGTCATCATGGACTAAGGCAGGGGAAACAATGTTTCAAAAGGTACTCATCGCGAACCGCGGCGAGATCGCGGTCCGCATCATACAGGCTTGCCGCGACCTGGGCATCATTTCGGTCGCGGTATATTCCGAGGCCGACCGCGAGGCGCTGCACGCGCAGATCGCGGATGAAGCGGTGTGCATCGGGCCGGCGCGCGCCTCGGAAAGCTATCTGAATATGGAGAACATCATCTCCGCGGCGCTGGCCTCGGGGTGCCAGGCGATCCATCCGGGCTTCGGCTTCCTGTCGGAAAATCCGGATTTCGCCGAGCTTACCACCCAGGCCGGACTGGCGTTCATCGGGCCGACCTCGGCCACCATCCGTCTGATGGGCGATAAATCCGAAGCCAAGCGCAACGCCATCGCGGCGGGCGTGCCGGTTGCGCTCGGCACGGATGGGCCGCTGCGCGATTTTGACGAGGCGATCAGCGAGGCCGAGCGCATCGGGTATCCGGTTATGCTCAAGGCCGCGTCGGGCGGCGGCGGCAAGGGGATCCGCGTGGCGCACAGCGTTCGGGAGCTGAAGGACGCCTACGACAGCGCGGCGGCGGAAGCGGTCGCCAATTTCGGCGACGGGCGCCTGTATATGGAAAAGTACATCCAAAATCCGCGCCATATCGAGGTGCAGATCATCGGGGACAATTTCGGCAACGTGGTACACCTGTTCGAGCGCGAATGCTCGGTGCAGCGCCGCCATCAGAAGCTGATCGAAGAAAGCCCGTCCGCGTTCGTCACACCCGAGCTGCGCGAAAGGATGACCAGGGCCGCGGTCGATCTGGCCAAGCGCGTGGGCTACCGCAACGCGGGTACGATCGAATTCCTGGTGGATAGCGACCGCAACTTTTATTTCTGCGAAATGAATACCCGTATTCAGGTGGAGCATCCTGTTACCGAACAGGTGACCGGTGTGGACCTGGTGTGCGAGCAAATTCGGGTCGCGGCGGGCCGGCCGCTCTCGTTCGCGCAGGAGGATTTGACGCTGCGTGGCCACGCGATCGAGTGCCGCATCAACGCCGAGGACCCTGCCCGCAATTTCGCGCCCTGCCCGGGGACACTGGTGTCCATGCACCTGCCGGGCGGACCGGGCGTGCGCATGGATACGGCGGCCTATCAGGGCTATCAGATACCGCCGTTTTATGATTCCATGATCGGCAAGCTGATTGTTTACGGCGCGGACCGGCAGCAGGCGATCGCGCGCATGCGCCGCGCACTGGCCGAGACGCTGTTCGAGGGCGTCGTGACCGGTACGGATTACCAGATGCACATTCTGCGCTCCAAGGCCTTCGAGGAAGCGCAGTTCAACGTCAATTCGATCGCCAACGGCGATTTTGACCACTAATAAGGGGGGAACGGTATGGGACTGATCGACCTTTTCCAGAAAACGCGCGAAACCTCCATGGAGATGAAGCCGCAGGAGGAGGAAGGCGTCAAGGTAGTCAAATGCAAGGGCTGCGGCGCGGAGATCAAGGCATATGCTTACGGGAAAAACCTGTACGTCTGCCCGCACTGCGGCCGGTACGGCCGCCTGCTGGCGCGCACCCGCATTCGGCAGGTCGCGGATAAGGACAGCTTTACCGAGCTGTACGCCGACCTGGCACCCGCGGACCCGATCGATTTTCCGGGCTATGCGGACAAGGCTGCGGAGCTGGCCGAAAAGGTCGGCATGCTGGACGCGGTCAAAACCGGCGTGTGCCGCATTGGCGGCGTGGAAACCTGCATCGGCGTGATGGACAGCCACTTCATGATGGCGTCCATGGGTTCGGTTGTGGGCGAAAAACTGACCCGCCTGTTTGAATACGCGACCGAAAAAGGGCTGCCCGTGGTGGTTTTCACCTGTTCGGGCGGCGCGCGCATGCAGGAAGGGATGTATTCGCTCCTGCAGATGGCCAAGGTATCCGCCGCGGCGCGGCGGCACTCGGACGCGGGACTGCTGTATATCACCGTGCTCACCGACCCGACGACCGGCGGCGTGACCGCCTCGTTCGCGATGCTGGGCGACATCATCCTCGCCGAGCCGCGCACGACCATCGGCTTTGCGGGCCGGCGCGTGATCGAGGGAACTATCGGCGAGACGCTGCCGGAGGATTTTCAGTCCTCGGAGTTCTTGCTTTCGCATGGCTTCTGTGATAAAATAGTTCCGCGTAATCAACTGAGGGGAACTCTGGAGAACCTGCTCAAGCTCCACTGTGCGCCCAAGGGGAAGAAACGGCAGGTGTGGCGCCATGAAGAATAACAGGCCGGCAAGCGAAAAAATGCGCATCATACACGATACCAAGCGGCCTATGCTGAGCGACTATATCGAGACGCTGTTCGATGATTTCATCGAGCTGCACGGCGACCGCTATTTCGCGGACGACCACGCGATCATGGCGGGCGTCGGCTGGCTGAACGGCACGCCGGTGACCGTGATCGGCCACCGCAAGGGCCGCACGATCGAGCAGAATATGGACGCGAACTTCGGCATGGCCAATCCGGAGGGCTACCGCAAGGCGCTGCGCCTTGCGCACCAGGCGGAGAAGTTCCGCCGTCCGGTCATCAATTTTGTGGACACCTCGGGCGCATACCCGGGCGTGGGCGCGGAGGAGCGCGGGCAGGGCGAGGCGATCGCCCGCTGCCTGTATGAGTTTATCGAGCTGAAGACGCCGGTGATTTCAATTGTCACGGGCGAGGGCGGTTCGGGCGGCGCGCTGGCGCTGGCTGTGGCCGACCGCGTGCTGATGCTGGAAAACGCGATCTATTCGGTCGTTTCGCCGCGCGGCTGCGCGTCTATCCTGTGGAAAGACCCCACGCGCGAGGGCGAGGCCGCGGACGCGCTGCGCATCACCGCGCAGGACCTGTACGAATTCGGCATGATCGAGGGCATCATACCGGAGGGACAGTCGGGCTCCCAACTGATCCGCAACGTGGGCCGTGCGCTGCGCGACACGCTCGCGGAACTGGCGGCCGAGCCGGATATGGATACGCTGCTGCAAAAACGGTATGAAAAATTCCGTAAGATCGGAGTTTTCAGACAAATAAAACAAGAAGAAATCGAAGGAGTGTAAGACCCATGTTTGAAAAGATCTGTGAGCTGCTGGCTGACAAGTTTGACGCTGATGCTTCTACCATGACCATGGACACCAAGATCAAGGAGGACCTGAATGCGGACTCCCTCGACGTTGTCGAGCTGATGATGGACCTGGAGGAGAACTTCGGTATCACCATTTCCGATGAGGAAGCGACCCAGATGAGCACCATCGGCGATATCGTCAAGTATATCGAGGAGCATCAGGACTGATTCCACCCCAAACGGAAAAAGGCTTCGGAACCTTCGGGTTCCGAAGCCTTTTTTGTCATGCGGGGCGTTATTCTTCCCCCAGCCGGAAAGTGACCTGCCAGATACCGTCCAGCCGCGCGGAGGCAGAGTACAGGTTGGTGGACAGGGTACAGCCGGCCAGCGCCTCATAGGAGACTGGATAGACGAAGTCCGTATAGCAAACATCCTGCTCCTGATCGTTGTAGGACACGGTATATTCATGCCAGATCTGCGTCCCGTCCGGCGCGTACAGGAACAGGTCGGCGTGGTTATCCAGCGCCAGCGGTTTGCTTGCCGCATACTGCAGGTGCAGGCGGCCGTCGGAATAACCGGCGGCAACCAGGGAGAAATTGCCGTTTTCGCTCTGCCAGAGCGGCTGTTGCGGCACAAGGAAATCGTAGGTCGATTGCGATAGGACAGAGTCGGTTTGCACGCTGGGGGACCAACTCGCACCAGTGATCGGATGCGTTTCGGTCGGCGGATCGAGAGGGACCGCGGACAGGTCTGCGTCCACGGCAATATCGTCCTGGTGCAGCCGTCCGGTCAGGAGGGTGCGGACCGAAAAGGTGAATTTATCGCCCTTGTACCGCTCGCCGTCCATATTGGTGATTTCCAGATAATAGGTGGCGGTGCTGGTATCCGGAGCGTACTGGATCAGCGTGCAGTTGCTGACCTGCCCGACACGCGCCGGATAATGGAGGGAATAGCTGTCATACAGGTCGGGCGCGCTGTCCCCGAACAGGGCGCCGGTCGTGTCGGTCAGCGTCAGGTATACGCCCGCCGTATCGCCCTCGACAAAGGCGGAGACAACCTCCATCCGCACCCCCTGGTCCTCGCAGACCTCGTTGACCGGCATCAGCGCCTGCGCGGCCGCTGGGAGGAGGGCGTAAAGCACCTCGTAAACCGCGGGTACGTTCGCCGCGAGCGCGGGCGTGACGCACCCGACCGCTACTGCTGCGGCCGCGGCAATGGCGACGATGCGGCGCAGGCGGCACGGCGCGCGCCGGGGACGCTGCCCCTGCCGCATGCGCGCGAGCGTGTCCGACACAAGCGCCTCGTCCGGTGCGATGCGCTCATTCATGCTCTGATACGGTTTGCGGAAATCCATCGTCAAGCTCTCCTTTCATGATTTCACGGAGCTGCGCCCGCGCGCGGGTCAGGCGCGTGCGCACGGCGGAGGCCTTCTCGCCGCTCATGCGCGCGATCTCCTCGGCGGTATAGCCCTCATAATAGAACAGGTGGATTGCGGCGCGGTACTTGGGCGGGATGCGCCGCAGCGCCTCGTCCAGCGCGCTTTCCTCCGGCGCGGGGAAAGGGATGCGCTCGTCGAGCGGCACGTCATGCCGCCGCCAGGCGGCGCGCCAGTGGCTTTTCAGGCGGTTGAGCGTGACGCGGAGCAGCCACGCCCGTTCGTGCGCCTCGGTCTCAAAACAGGGGCGGCGCTGTACGACCTGCAGGAATACGTCCTGAAAGATATCGTCCGCGTCTGCGCGGCTGCGCGTCTGTGCATAGGCCAGACGGTATACCATATCGCCGTAAACGCGGAGCAGCTCCTCCGGCGTTTTGCTTGTCATGCGTTCCAGCCTCCTTTCAACTGTAATACGCCGCACAGGCGCGGAACGCTACACATTTTGCCTGTTTTTTTGTTGCAACAGGGGAGGGTATCTGCTATAGTAAAAGAAAAGGGAGGGGATCGAGATGGAAGAAAATTTAGAGGGAATCCAGCGGCCGGTTTACCGGAACCTGCGGATCATCTGGCAACTGCTGCTGATCGGCTCTGTGCTTTCGTTTTTTGACAACATTCTGGTCACGGTGGCCAGCATTGTTTTGCTTATCGTGCGGATTGTGCAGGTGCGCGCGCTGGCCGACGTATCGGATGGGATGGCGCGCGCATACCGCGTGCTGATTATCGGACTGGCACTGACGGTTGGTTGCTCGCTGCTCGGGTTGCTGTCGCTCGGCTCGATACTGAGCGTTATCTTTGTGCTGGCCGCGCTGGCAGGGGCGATTGTACTGATCGTTGCAGATTATTATTTTTATTTCGGATTGGACGACCTGGCTGCCTTGCGCGGCTATGCTTATCCGCAGGGCCGTATCAAGCGGTGCTTCTGGCTGTCGCTGATTGGCGGGGTGGTCGTTGGAACTGCGGAACAGAACGGGGCGGCATGGTTCGCGGAAGCGTGCAATATCGTGATAATGGTCGTCACGCTGGTGCTGTTCTGGCAGTACCTTGAGGCGGTAAAACAGGCCGAGCAGAACGCATAGCAAAAAAGAGGACGGAAATTTTCCGTCCTCTTTGCTTGTCTATCCGTCCTCAGCCTCTGACCGCGATGACTTCCACCTCGACCTTTGCGCCGAGCGGCAGCGCCGCGACCTGCACGCAGGAGCGCGCGGGCGGATTTTCGGGGAAATACTTGGCGTACACGCCGTTGAACGCCGCGAAATCATTGATGTCGGACAGGAAGCAGGTGGTCTTGACCACACGGTCGAACGCCACGCCGCCCTGAGCGAGTACATAATGCAGGTTTTTCATGACCTGCTCGGTCTGCTCCTCGATGGTAGCGGCCTCGATCTTGCCGGTCTTGGGGTCGATCGGCACCTGGCCGGAGGTGAAGATCAGGTTGCCCGTGACAACGGCCTGGGAATACGGGCCGACCGCCTTGGGCGCGAAATCGGAATGAAGCACTTCTTTGATTGCCATGGTGGAAAAACTCCTTTATTGAAAATGGTTTTGGTTGAACAGGATTATTTTTTGCCGCCCTTTACCTTTTTCAGGCGCTCGGTGTTGGAGAGGATCTTTTTACGGATGCGCACGCTTTTGGGCGTGATTTCGAGCAGCTCGTCGTCCGAAATGAATTCCAGCGCCGCTTCGATCGACATCTGGCGCGGCGGGATCAGGCGCAGCGCGTCGTCCGAGCCGGAGGCGCGCATGTTGGTGAGCTGCTTTTTCTTGCACACGTTGACCGCCATATCGTCCCCGCGCGGGTTCTCGCCAATGACCATGCCCTCGTACACCTGCGTGCCGGGGCCGATGAACAGCGGGCCGCGCTCCTGCGCGTTGAACAGGCCGTAGCCGACCGCCTCGCCGGTTTCAAACGCAATCAGCGAGCCGGTGGTGCGCTTGGAGATATCGCCCTTATACGGCTGGTAGCTGTGGAACACCGAGGACAGCACGCCCTCGCCCTTGGTATCGGTCAAAAACTCGGTGCGGTAACCGAACAGGCCGCGCGCCGGAATGAGGAACTCGAGGCGCATGCGGTCCGCGCCCTTGGGGTTCATGGAGACCAGCTCGCCCTTGCGGTTTCCCATCTTTTCCATGATCGCGCCCACCGCGTCCTGCGGCACGTCCGCGATCATGCGCTCGACCGGCTCGCAGGTTTTACCGTCGATCTCGCGGAACAGCGCCTTGGGCGCGCCGACCTGGAACTCGTACCCCTCGCGGCGCAGGTTCTCGATCAGGATGGACAGGTGCATCTCCCCGCGGCCGCACACGCGGAAGGAATCGGTCGTATCGGTTTCGTTAACGCGCAGGGACACGTCCTTGAGCAGCTCGCGGAACAGGCGCTCGCGCAGATGGCGGGAGGTGACGAACTTGCCCTCGCGTCCGGCGAACGGGGAATCGTTGACCGAGAAGGTCATCTCGACCGTCGGCTCGGAGATTTTGACGAACGGCAGCGGCTCGACCGTGTTCGGGTCGCACAGCGTTTCGCCGATGGTGACGTTTTCAATGCCCGAGAAGCACACGATTTCGCCGGCGGTGGCCTCGTCCACCGGCTTGCGCTCCAGCTCCTCGATGGTGTAAAGCGTGACCACCTTGGCGTTGTACGGCTGGGTCGTGCCGTGGTAGTCGCATACCGTGACCTGCTGGCCCACCTTCATCGAGCCGCGCTCGATGCGGCCAATGCCGATGCGGCCTACATAGTCGTTGTAGTCGATCGAGGAAACCAGCATCTGCGTCGGGCCGTCGGTATCCACCTGCGGGGCCGGAATGTGCTCCAGAATCTGCTCGAAGAGCGGGGTCAGGTCGGTCCCCTCGGCGTTCGGGGACATGGAGGCCGTACCCGCGCGGCCCGAGCAGTAGACGATCGGGCTGTCGAGCTGCTCGTCGGTCGCGTCGAGGTTCAAAAGCAGCTCGAGCACCTCGTCGCCGATCTCGTTCAGGCGCGCGTCCGGACGGTCGATCTTGTTGACTGCAATGATGATCTTGTGGCCGAATTCCAGCGCCTTCTGCAAAACAAAGCGGGTCTGGGGCATGGGGCCTTCGGCCGCGTCCACCAGCAGGACGACGCCGTCCACCATCTTGAGGATGCGTTCGACCTCGCCGGAGAAATCGGCGTGGCCCGGGGTGTCAACGATGTTGATTTTAACGCCTTTATAGTGTACCGAGGTGTTTTTGGCAAGGATGGTGATGCCGCGCTCGCGCTCGATATCGCCCGAGTCCATCACACGCTCCTCGACCACCTGGTTCTCGCGGAACGCGCCCGCCTGCTTGAGCATCTGGTCGACCAGCGTGGTCTTGCCGTGGTCGACGTGCGCGATGATGGCGATGTTGCGCAAATCGTTTCGGATCATGTATATTCCTCCATCAGCGGAAAATTTTCGTGCAGATATTATTATACTGTTTTTTTAGTGGGTTTTCCACTTGTTTTATCATCAAAAATAGTGCAATATAAAGGCATAAAACTGTCAATATTTGCGATTTCCGCGCGGTTACGCAACGCTTGCGGCGGGGAAGGGGAAGATGCGCCGGCCCTGCGTCCGCGCTTGCGGCTGGGATTGTAGTATGGACGGAAAAACCGCGCCCTATGCCGCGGCGGCGCCCGCCCCGCCGGACGGGACGAAAAAAATTAAAAAAATTTGGATAAAAGCTTGACTTTGCGGCAAAACCTATTGTATAATACTTTCTGTCAGTTTGACTGGCAAACATTGATAGCCGAATTGTGTAAAGGTAGCACGACAGACTCTGACTCTGTTTGTGAGGGTTCGAATCCTTCTTCGGCTGCCACCGAAAAAGCAGCTTTCCACAAAGGAAAGCTGCTTTTTTCTGCTTCAGACACAGGCTTGCGCGCGGGAGCGCGGCAAGGGGAAAGGGCGGCGCGCAAGCGCCGCCCTTTCCATTAGTATACCAGGTGATCGGGGTCGAGTCCGGACCATCCGCAGCCGGTCAGGGTATCCAGCGTCCGCATATCCGTCTGGTCGAGCGAAAAATCGAAAAGCCGTGCGTTTTCCGCAATGCGGGCGGGCGTGACGCTTTTGGGAAGCGGGATCACGTCATGCTGCAGCGCCCAGCGCAGGCAGAGCTGCGCGACCGAGCGGCCGTATTTTTCCGACATGGCCTGGATTTCCGGCGACTGGAATATGCGGCCCGAGCCGAGCGGGCTCCAGCCCTCGACGGCCATGCCGTGCGCGCGGCAGAATGCTACGGTCTCCTGCTGTGTCATGCCGGGATGGAACTCGATCTGGTCGACCATGGGCTTGACCGTACAGGCGCGCAGGATGTTTTCGATATGCCTGGGCCGGAAGTTGGACAGGCCGATCGCGCGGACCTTGCCGGCTTGATACAGCGCTTCAAACGCGCGCCAGGTTTCCAGGTTGACCTCCTGCCAGTTGTCAAAGTATTTGGGGTCGTGCGGCCAGTGGATCAGGTAAAGGTCCACATAATCCGTTCCCAGTGCGAGGAGAGAGCGGTCGCACGCGGCGAGCGTGGAGCGGTAGCCCTGGTCGGGATTCCACAGCTTTGTGGTGAGGAAAAGCGCGCCGCGCGGGATGCCGGAGGCGGCGACGGCCTCGCCCACGGCCTGCTCGTTGTGGTAGGCGGCCGCGGTGTCGATATGCCGGTATCCCGCGGCGAGCGCGGCGGCAACCGAAGCGGCCGCCTGACTGACGGGTGTTTTCCATGTGCCGAAGCCGACACAGGGGATGGCGGTGCCGTTTGCAAGCGGGATGCGGTCCTGGATATGGTTCATGGCGCTGGCTCCTTTTTCACATCTTTTCCCCAGTATAGCATAAACCGCGCCGCGCGGCAACAGAAGGCGCCGCTACGCCTGTTTGAGCGCGTCGCGCAGCTTCTCCAGCGCCCGCTTTTCGATGCGGGATACATAGCTTCGGGAGATCCCGAGCTGCTTGGCGATTTCGCGCTGGGGCAGCGGGGCGGGCAGTCCCAGGCCGTAGCGCAGGCGGATGATCTCGCGCTCGCGCGGGGAAAGGCTGTGGGCGAGCGCCTGGTGCATGGCGTCGTACCGGTCGTGCTCGTCGACCGCGGAAAGCCCGTCGTCCTCACAGCAGATCACGTCCTGCAGCGCGAGCGCGTTGCCGTCCCCGTCGGTGTCCAGCGCGTCCGAGAGCGACAGCTCGCCTGCGGATTTCCGCTTTTGGCGGAAGTGCATGAGAAGCTCGTTTTGGATGCATTTGGAGGCATAGGTGGCCAGCTTGATGTTTTTATCCGGCTTGAAGGTGTTGACCGCCTTGATCAGCCCGATGGTGCCGATTGAGATCAGGTCGTCCTGTTCGGCGCTGGCGGCGTAATATTTTTTGACGATATGCGCGACCAGCCGCAGGTTGTGCTCGATCAGCAGCGCGCGGGCCTTTTCATCCCCCTCCTCCTGCATCCGGCGCAGCAGCCGGCCCTCTTCTTCCGGCGTGAGCGGCTTGGGGAAGGAACCGTCCGCGCCCTGCACGCGCAGGACGAAGAAAAAGAATGCGCCGCCGAGCGCGAGCAGGGCGGGAAACAGCATGGGACATGCACCTCGTTTCGGTTGGAATACCGCTACCCTATGCGCGCCGCAGGATGTCCTATGCCTGAGAAAATAGGGCTTGTATTTTGGCAAAATATCCAGTATAATATTAATACTAACGGCAAAATGCACGAGGAGGTGTAACAAATGCCAGGTGGACAGGAATACCTGAATGCAATCATGAGCTTTGCTCCGCTGGTCATTATCATCGTTCTGTTCTATTTCCTGCTGATCCGTCCGCAGCGCAAGCGCGACAAGGCGGAACGCGAGATGCGCAACTCGATTGCGGTGGGCGATGAGATTTCCACGATCGGCGGCTTCATCGGCCGTGTCGTCAACATCAAGGACGACGTGCTGATCATCGAGTCGTCGAACGACCGCACCAAGCTCAAGATTTACCGCTGGGCGATCCGCGGCAAGGAGGCCGAGCCGACCGAAACGGTCGAAGCCCCCAAGGATGCCAATAAGGACGCCAAGTAATATCCTTGATTCTTGCCGAATATGCTAAACCATCATATGTTCGGCGGGAGGATGCGTAAGCTATGAGAAAAACCAATGAGGGCCGGTCGCCGGCCGGCATTTTGTTGCCGTCCGCGGCGGCTGGTTTGTTGACGACCCTGTTCCTGATGCTGGTGGGAGCGGTTTTTGTCCAGCGCGGAACGCTGGAAGAAGGGATGATCGCTCCGGTCGCCTTGGCCTTTCTGGCGCTCGGCTGCCTGGCGGCGGCGTTTATTTCCGCAAAGCGCGCCTCCGGCGGCAAATTCTTCTGGGCGCTCGGCGCGGGGATGTTGGTTTTTCTGATCCTGCTGGTCACAGGAGCCGCGCTGCTCGACCAGCCGGCACATATCGTACGCGTTGCGATCAGCCTGCTCTGCGCGCTGGCCGCTTCGGCGCTCGGCGGTTTGGCGGGCGCCAGTATGCGCAAGAAAAAGCGTTACAGTCATTTGAAAAAGTAGGAGGGAATTATCATGAAGCATGTATCCACGCTGACCTCTGCCACCCTGAAGCAGACCGCGGCCCACGGCGGCTGCGGCGAATGCCAGACTTCCTGCCAGTCCGCCTGCAAGACCTCTTGCACGGTGGCCAACCAGAAGTGCGAACACGCGAAGTAACCGCGGGTCCCCATGAAGTCAATCGCAAGGCGTGCCGGTCAAGGCGCGCCTTGTTTGCTGTATTATCGGAGGAAATAATAAAATGATCCATCGTTATGTGAAAAACGGGCTGCACTTTGTGCTGGATGTCAACTCCGGCGCGGTGCATGTGCTGGACGAGCTGTGCTATGCCGTGTCCGGTCTGATCGATGCCGATATGGCGGAAGCATGCCCGCAGGCGGTCGTGGACGCATTGCCGCAGTATCCGGCGGACGAGGTGCGCGAGGCCTATGGCGAGCTGTACGAGCTGAAGCAGGCGGGCCAGCTGTTTGCGGAGGACGACTATATCGATGTCAGCCGCTACATACCGGTCGGCGCGCCGGTCAAGGCGCTTTGCCTGCATGTCGCGCACGACTGCAACCTCAGGTGCAAATACTGCTTTGCATCCACCGGCGATTTCGGCCAGGGACGCAAGATCATGCCGCCGGAGATCGCGAAAAAGGCGATCGATTTTGTGATCGCGCGCTCGGGAAAGCGGCATAATATCGAGGTGGACTTCTTCGGCGGCGAGCCGCTGATGGCGTGGGATACGGTTGTCCAGACGGTCGATTATGCCCGCAGCCTGGAGGAAAAGCACGGCAAAAAGTTCCGCTTTACCATCACCACCAACGGCCTGCTGCTCGATGCGGACAAGCGGGCGTATATCAACGAGAATATGGATAACGTCGTGCTCTCGCTCGACGGGCGCCCGTCGGTCAACGACGAGTTCCGCAAGACCGTGTCCGGCGCGGGCAGCTATGACGTGATCGTACCCAAGTTCAAGGCGCTGGTCGATGCGCGCGATCCGGAAAAGGACTACTATGCACGGGGTACGTTCACCTCGCACAACCTGGACTTTGCCGAGGACGTCGTCCATATCGCGGACGCGGGCTTCGACCGCCTTTCGGTCGAGCCGGTCACGGCGGACCCGGGCTGCGGCTATGACCTGACCGAGGCCGACCTGCCCCGAATCGAGGCCGAGTACGACCGCCTGACCGAGATCATGCTGGAGCGGAAAAAGGAGGGGAAGCCGTTCTCGTTCTTCCACTTCATGGTCGATCTGGACCAGGGACCGTGCGTGGTCAAGCGGCTGCGCGGCTGCGGCGCGGGTTACGAATATGTCGCGGTCACGCCGGACGGCGACATCTATCCCTGCCACCAGTTTGTCGGCAAGGAGGAATTCAAGCAGGGCAGTGTGCTCGACCAGTCGTTCGATATGGACATCGCGGCCCGCTTTGCCGGCATGAATATTTATTCGCGCCCCAAGTGTCAGAAATGCTGGGCAAAGTTCTACTGCTCGGGCGGCTGCTCGGCGGCAAATTACAATATGAACCATGATATGAACGATTCCTACGATCTGGGCTGCGAAATGGAGCGCAAACGCCTGGAATGTGCAATCTACTTGAAAGCAATGGATAAAATGTGCAATAATTGAGCACAGTGCCGATTAAGGTGAAGTTTTTGTAAAATTCGTTGCAGATGTGGTATATTGTGCCGTATAATGAATACTGTATTTTTCAGTGCTTCGCAAAGGAGATGATGGTATGCCGCACAATATCCGTGTAGCTGTAATCGGTGAGGATGAATATGTGCCGCGCCTGGTCCGCGCGATTCTGGACCGGCAGATCATCCCCGCCGGCAATATGTTCCTGTCCGCGCAGGACAAGGCGGCGGTCGAAGCGGCCGCGGGGCGCGGTGTGCAGCTCTGCGAAAGCAGCGCCGCGGCCGTGGTCAACAGCGAGATCGTGCTGGTCTGCGCTTCCAGGCGGGAGATGGGGACCGAGCTTGCGCCGATTTCCCAGTGTACCCGCGGGCGAACGTTGGTTACCGTCTGCGACAGCGGCGCGGTGGATATCGCGTTCGTCAAGGAGCGCGTGGTCTTTGGGACGGAGATCATCGCCGCTACCATCCACCGCGGCGAGGACGGCGGCCTGTATGCGACCTATGCGATCGACGACGGGGTGCGGCTGTTCCTGCACCAGCCCTGCCGTGATATGGTGGACGCGCTCTGCCGCTGAAGCGGGTTCTAAAAATCCCGAACCGAGAATATGCTGTTTCATGACCTTCCGTGAGGGGGAGACGTATGAAGAAACAGCATATTCTCGGTTTTTTTGATTCCCTGGTGCGCACGCCGGCGTTCCTGTTCCTGTGCGCCATGTTTTTGTGCGGCGCGCTGGCGGGCGGACTCACCGGCCTGCATGCCAGCGAGGGGGACAGCGCGGTTGAGCTGACCGCCATGCTCGCAGCGCTGCCGGAGCAGGCGGTGAAAAGCGTGCTGTGCGCGGTGCTGTGGGTGGCGCTGCCGCTGGTGTGCGTGCTGCTGCGTCCGGCGGCGCTTTTCCTGTCCGGACTGGCGGCGGCGCGCGGCTTTGTGCTTGCGCTGACCGTAGCGGTCGGCGTTGGGCGGGAGGAAAGCCTGCTGCTTTCGCTGTGCGCGGCCGGTATACCCGCTGTGCTCAGCGTTTCCGCCCTGCTGGCGGCCTGCGCGATGGTGTGGCAGAGCGGGGAAACGACGGGGCGGTATTCGCTGCGCGCCTGCCGCGCGCCGTATGCGCTCTGTATCCTGCTGGCCGCCTGCGGCGCGCTGCTCCGCGTGGGCTTTGCCGCGCTGTGGAGCCTGTGACGCGCGGCGGGACCGGATATTTCCCGACGCGGGCTTGCCCGCGCTTTCCCTTTATAGTACAATGGAAAAAGGAGGGATAAGGATATGAACAAGGTAAAAATCACGGTGCTGAAAACCACGCTGGATGAAGAACTCGCGCGGGAGTATGGGGCCGAGGGGCTGAAGGCCTGCCCGATGCTCCGCGAGGGACAGGTGTTCTACGCCGATTATGCCAAGCCGGACGGGCTGTGCGACGAGGCGTGGAAAGCCATCTACCAGTATGTATTCGCGCTGGCGCACGGCGCGGGGAAGGAAACGTTTTATTACGGCGACTGGATCCGCAAGCCGGGCGTGGCGATCTGCAGCTGCAACGACGGGCTGCGGCCGGTCATCTTCAAGCTGGAGGCGACGGAGGAGCGGTCGGAAATCGATTATACCCCCGTCCGGTAAACAGGCTGCCGCGTGGGAAGCGTAAAAAAACAGGCCGCGCCGCGGCCTGTTTTTTTTATCCCCTGGCAGGCGGGCCTGCCGGAACGGTCTGCATCAGCAAGCGTCCTTTTCGCTGCAGAACGCAACCTTCTTCCCTTCCAGGATAAGGTTGGTCGTGCGCACGGCGCACATTTTGCCGCACATCGAGCATTGGTGCCGTTCGCTCGGCGGCACCTGGTTGTAGAATCGCTCGGCTTTTTCCGGATCGAGCGCGAGCGAGAACTGCCGCTCCCAATCCAGCCGGTGACGGGCCTCGGCCATAGCGTTGTCGCGGTCGCGCGCGCCGGGCAGGCCGAGCGCGATATCCGCCGCGTGCGCCGCGATCTTGCTGGCCACGATCCCCTCGCGCACGTCGTTCTCATCCGGCAGGCGCAGATGCTCGGCCGGCGTGACGTAGCACAGGAAATTCGCGCCGGCCTGCGCCGCGATCGCGCCGCCGATGGCCGAGGTGATATGGTCATAGCCGGGCGCGATATCGGTCACAAGCGGGCCGAGGACATAGAACGGCGCGCCGTGGCACAGGCGTTTCTGCAGCTTCATGTTGGCTGCGATCTCGTCCATCGCCATATGGCCCGGCCCCTCGACCATGACCTGCACATCGCGCGCCCAGGCGCGGCGGGTCAGGTTGCCCAGCTCGATCAGCTCGCTGAGCTGGCCCGCGTCCGAGGCGTCGGCCAGGCAGCCGGGGCGCAGCGCGTCGCCGAGCGAAATGGTCACATCGTACTGGCGCAGGATGTCGAGCACATCGTCGTAATATTCGAAAAACGGATTCTCATTGCCGGTCATCTGCATCCACGCGAACAGCAGCGAGCCGCCGCGCGACACGATATTCATTTTGCGCCCTTCGCGCATGAACGCCTCGACCGCGCGGCGGTTGATGCCCGCGTGGATGGTCATGAAGTCCACGCCCTCCCTGGCGTGCGCCTCCACCACGCGCAGGAAATCCTGCGCGGAGATCTCCAGCAGGTCCTTTTCCAGATACCCGATCGCGTCGTACATGGGTACCGTGCCGATCATGGCGGGGGAAAGGTCGATGAGCTGCCGGCGGAACGTGTTGGTCTTGCCGTAGTTGGACAGGTCCATGATGGATTCCGCGCCCATGTCGATGGCCATGCGCACCTTGCGCATCTCCATCTCATAATCCTTGCAGTCGCCCGAAATGCCGAGATTGACGTTGATCTTGACACGGGTGCCGTCGCCCACCGCCTCCGCGGACAGGCTTTTGTGGTTGATGTTGGCCGGAATCGCAATCGTACCCTTTGCGACGCGTTCCATGATGAACTCGACCGGACGGTTCTCCTTTTTGGCGACCGTTTCGATCTCCGGCGTGACGATGCCGCGCTTGGCGGCGTCCATCTGGGTTGCATAGTTTCTCATGGCTTGCTGATGCTCCTTTTCTGATATTGTCACCCGAACACGGCGTTTTCCGGACCGCCGCGGCATGCGGTGCGCTCTGTCCGCGGCGGCGCGCCGTGTTCCGGCGGCTGACAAAAGACTGTGGGAGGAAGCCCCTCCCATGCGGGATGCCTGCAGCGGTCAGACGTACAGATAATCGGCCATGACCGGCTGAAGCCCGTGCCGGCAGATGGCGTCATAGACCTCTTCGACCGAGCGCCCGTCCGAGATTTCGAACTGTTCGTCGCCCTTTTCCTCGCCCGAATGGCCGCCGATGCCCACATCCACGCCCGCTGAGATCTTGGTCGCGGCGATGCCGATGATGTTGTCGCGGAAGCCCGCGCGCTCGCGCGTCGAGATCGTGATGGACGCGAACGGCATGAATATGCGGTAGGCGCACACAACCTGCAGAAGCTGCGGCTCGTGTACGTCCTTCGGCCCCACCTTGTCGTTGTTGATGATCGGCCGCAGACGCGGGCAGGAGAACGCGATCTCCGCGTGCGGGTACTTGCGCTGGATGAGGTAGGCGTGCAGGCCGGTTGCGAACGCGTCCCTGCGGAAGTCGGACAGGCCGAGCAGCGCCGCGAAGCCCACGCCGCGCATGCCGCCCATCAGCGCGCGCTCCTGCGCGTTCAGGCGGTAGGGGAAGATGCGTTTGTGTCCGCCCAGGTGCAGAGTCTTGTATTTGTCCGCGTCGTAGGTTTCCTGGAACACGGTCACATAATCCACGCCGCACGCATGCAGATAGGCGTATTCCTCCACATTGAGCGGGTAGATTTCGACGCCGATCACACGGAAATACTTGCGCGCGCGCCTGACCGCCTCGCCGATGTAGGAAACCGGCGACATGGAGCGGCTTTCGCCGGTGAGCAGCAGGATCTCCTGCAGGCCGGTGGCCGCGATCGCCTGCAGCTCCCGTTCGATCTCCTCCGCGTCGAGCTTGGCGCGGCGGATCTTGTTATGGCAGTTGAAGCCGCAGTAGATGCAGTAGTTTTCGCAGTAGTTGGCGATGTACAGCGGGGTGAACATCTGCACCGAGTTGCCGAAGTGCTTGCGCGTTTCGGCCTGCGCGCGCCGCGCCATCTGTTCGAGGAAAGGCGCGGCCGCGGGCGACAGCAGCGCGGCGAAATCCTCGGGCTGCAGCACATCCCGCTGCAGTGCGCGCTGTACATCCGCGGCGGTGTAGCGGTCCGCGTCGTAGGCGTTCATACGGGCGATGACCTCGTCCTGTATTTCCGAGCCGATGTCGTCCATGCCGGGCTGGTACGCCATGTGGTCGGTTTCGGCGGTGATATAGCTTGCGGAGACAAGCTCCGTCTTGTTGTCGTTCATGAAAAAGATCCTTTCCTGCGGTTTTCGGGGGGAACGCGGCTCAATCGTGCAAAAAGCCGGTCAGCGGGGAGGAGGCGGACGCGGTCTCGCGCACGCGCCCCAATCCGGAGAGGTACGCCGTGCGGCCCGCTTCGATCGCCTGCCGGAACGCCGCCGCCATTGCCGGAATGTCGCCCGCGGTGGCGATCGCGGTGTTCGCCATGACCGCGGCCGCGCCCATTTCCATGGCCTCGCAGGCCTGCGAGGGGCGGCCGATGCCTGCGTCCACGATGATGGGCAGGTCGATCTCATCGATCAGGATCTGGATGAATTCCCGTGTCGCCAGGCCCTTGTTCGTACCGATCGGCGCGCCGAGCGGCATGATGCACGCCGCGCCCGCGCCGGCCAGGTCGCGGGCCACATTCAGGTCGGGGTACATATACGGCATGACGATAAAGCCCTCCTTGGCGAGGATTTCGGTCGCGCGTATGGTTTCCTGATTGTCGGGCAGCAGGTATTTGCTGTCGCGCATGATCTCGATTTTGACAAAGTCGCCGCAGCCGCATTCGCGCGACAGGCGCGCGATGCGCACGGCCTCCTCCGCGTTGCGCGCGCCCGAGGTGTTGGGCAGCAGGGTCACGCCCGCGGGGATGTAGTCCAGAATGTTGGCCGCGCCGCCTTCATTCGCGCGGCGCAGCGCGAGGGTGATGATCTGCGCGCCCGCGTGGTGTACGGCGGCGTTGATCAGGTCGAGCGAATATTTGCCCGAACCGAGGATGAAGCGGGAGGTGAATTCATGCCCGCCCAGAATCAGCTTGTCTGCCATAAAAAAGCTCCTTTTTTGTGAATTTTTGCTTGACCGGCTCGAAAAAGGTCGATATACTATGAAAAGAGAAAAAATAAAAGATTTTGAGGTGCCAGTATGAAAAAGTTTATTGAGGAATTCAAGTCCTTCGCGCTGCGCGGCAACGTGATGGATATGGCGATCGGTGTTATCATCGGCGGCGCGTTCACCAGCATTGTGACCTCGCTGACCGACAACCTGATTAACCCGATCCTCGGCCTGGCGGGCAACACCGACCTGAGCGCGTTCACACTGCAGATCGCGGGGATCGAGCTCAAGTACGGCGCGTTCCTGACCTCGGTCATCAATTTCCTGATTATGGCGTTCGTGCTGTTCTGCATGCTCAAGGCGGTCAACAAGCTGACCAGCCTGGGCAGGAAGCCGGATGTGCCCGCCGCCCCGACGACCAAGAAATGCCCGTATTGCTGCAGCGATATCCCGATCGCGGCGACCAAATGCGCGCACTGCGCCTCCGAGCTGCCCCGTGAGGAGTAAGCGCCGACCCCATCCGGAAAAGGCCCGCAGGGCCTTTTTCTTTTTTGCCCGTTACGGTTCGCGCTCGCCCAGCAGCAGGCGCAGCGTCATGGCCGCCTGGTGCGCCGCGCAGACCGCGACGCGCGGCGCCATCAGCCCCAGCCCGTCGGATACGTCGCTCGTCCCGTCTCCGCAGAGGTACAGGCGGCCGAACCGCCGTTCCGTGCGGATGGCGTTGGCCGAGCCGAAGCCTGCCATGCCGCTGCCGGAGACAATGGGGGTTTCCGGCAGCTGTTCGAGCAGCGTTTCGATCAGCATGGCTTTCTGGTCGGGGCGGTCGAACGCCTCGCATACCACGTCGCAGCCCGCGAACAGACGGACGGCGTTTGCCGGAATGATACGCTCGGTATACGTTTCGTAATTTAAGTATGGATTGATTGCTTCCAGTTGTTCCAGGAGGGCGAGTGTTTTGGGGATGCCGATGTCCTTCATGGTATAGTGCTGGCGGTTGAGGTTGGTCACATCGACCACGTCGAAATCGACAAGCACCAGCCGGCCGACCCCGAGCCGCGCGAGCGATACGGCGATGTGGGAGCCGAGCCCGCCCAGACCCGCCACGCCGACCGCGGCGCGGTCGAGCTTCGCCTGAACAGCGGCGCCGTGCCGGCCGGCAAGCGCGTCGTGCAGCTCCTTTTGTGTTAAAACCATCGCATTCAGCCTCCGCCCACGAACTGCACGATCTCGACCGTGTCGGCGTCGCACAGCGCCTCCTCCGCAAAGCGGCTGCGCGGGATGATATGCCCGTTCTTTTCCACCGCCACGCGCTGCGGGTCAAGGCCGCGCGACTGCACAAGGGCCTGCACGGTCATTCCTGCCGGACAGGGCTGCGCTTGTCCGTTTACTTTCATCAAAATACCCCTCTTTTCCGCAAGAAAAAATGCCTCGGTTTCACCATGCGGTAAAACCGGGGCATTTGGATGTTCTGCGATGCGACAGCTTCCCTACGATGGTGCTAACCAACAGGTTCAAAAGGTTAGGCTCTCGCCCTCTCAGCCGCTCATCACGGCACCCTTGCTTGCAAGCTCAGTATAGACCTGATCGGATACGGTTGTCAAGACGGAATTTTCGCGGTATAATAAAAGAAACAAATGTTCGGTGGGGAGGGGACGCTGTGGAACGCACGATCCTGCACTGTGACTGCAACGCGTTTTATGCCTCGGTGGAGACGCTGCTCGACCCCACGCTGGCCGAAGGGCCGAGCGCGGTCTGCGGCGATCCGGAAAGCCGGCACGGCATCATCCTTGCGAAAAATGAGAAGGCGAAAGCGTTCGGCGTGCAGACGGCCGAGACCATCTGGCAGGCCAGGCGCAAGTGTCCGGACCTGCGGCTGGTCGCGCCGCACCGGTCGGAGTATGTCAAATATTCGCGCCGGTGCAACGAGCTGTACCTGCAGTATACCGATCTGGTTGACCCGTTCGGCATTGACGAATCCTTTCTGGATGTGACCGGCTCGGCGCATCTGTTCGGCACGGGGGAGCAGATCGCGGACGAGCTGCGCCGCCGCATGCGTGCGGAGGTCGGGCTGACGATTTCGGTGGGCGTGTCGTTCAACCGCGCGTTCGCCAAGCTGGGCAGCGATTACAAAAAGCCGGACGGGACGACCGTGTTTTCGCGCGGGAATTACAAGGACAAGGTCTGGCCGCTGCCGGTCAGCGCGCTGCTGTATGTGGGCCGGCACGCGCTGGACAAGCTCAGCCGCCTGGGCGTGCATACCATCGGCGATCTGGCCGTGTGCGACCCTGCGTTTCTGCACAGCGTTTTCGGGAAAATGGGCGACACCCTGCTGCGCTACGCCCGTGGGGAGGACGACGAGCCGGTGCGCCCGTTTTACGAGGAGCGCGAGGTCAAATCCGTGGGGAACAGCATGACATTCGCGCATAACCTGGTGGGCGAGGACGAGTGCCGGATGGGGCTGACCGCACTGTGCGACAATGTCGGCCGCCGCCTGCGGCGGCATGGGCTGGTGTGCCAGACCGTGCAGCTCGGCATCCGCGATCCGGAATTCCGCAACCGCTCGCGGCAGGTCACGCTGGAACGCCCGACCAATTCCACGCGCGCGCTGATCGATATTTCCCTGGCCCTGCTGCACGCGCACTGGCAGATCGGCAGGCCGATCCGGCTGCTATCGGTCACGGCGGCGAACCTGCTGCCCGAAGCGCAGTCGTGCGAGCAGCTTTCCCTGTTTGACGCGGCGGAAGCGCGGCAGGCGCGCGAAAAGCAGCGCCGGCTGGACCGGACGGTGGACGCGCTGCGGGAGCGGTTCGGAGACCAGTCGGTAGTGTTCGCCCACTCTGTAAAGAAAACAGAGAAAAACGGTCCGAAAGAATCGTAAAAAAAGAAAAAAACGTCCTGCTTTTTCAAGCAGGACGAAAAACATAGTAAAAGCCCGACAGAGCCGACCTGCCGAATACACCGATGACAATTAGTGGGCTCTAAAGTTCTTATACGCGTTATGCAAATAGTAATAGGGAATAACCAGCAACGCGGCGTTGGCAATAATTAACCCGATCTGATTTTGGAGATGGATAAAATGGATCAACTGGGGGATAAACAGCGCAATTCCGCAGATGACTGCCAGGAAAGACCGCTTGCCAGCCCTTGCCAGAGCGACGAGACCGGAAAAAATCTGAAATGCGGCACCGCAGTAATTTAACGCCAATACCCCCAACGCACGTTCTGGATTGAGCCCCGCGACGCTGACATCGCCTGCAGAAAGCAGAAAATAGGTCAGAGCGATCGTCAGTATGCCTAAAATAATTTGAAGAACGCCCGCGATACGAAGATTTTTTGCAGCTTTTGTCATACACATCACCTTTTATTTCTGTTTTATGGTTCCTGAACCGTTTTGTTTTTATTATACCATACATTTTTCGAAATGTAAATTTTCACGGCATAGAAATAGAACAAGCAGTTGCACTCCAGGCCTGCCGCAGAAGCGCGGCGGCTTCGTCGATCTGGCGTTCGGTCAGGCCGGCGTAGCCGAGCACCAGCGTGGCCCGTGGCGGCTTGACCGGCGGCGTGTAATAGGCGGACAGACCGTAGACCCGCACCCCGACCGCGCGCGCCCGTTCGATCAGCTCGCCCTCCAGCATGCCGTTGCGCATATGCAGCAACAGGTGCAGTCCGGCTTCGGAGCGCGAAACCTCGTGCGGCTGGCCAGCCAGCTCGCGGTCGAGCGCAGCCATGAGCGCGTCGCGCCGCGCCTGGTACACCTTGCGGCTGCGGCTGATATGCCGTTCGAAGCCCCCCGTGCGCATAAACGCGGCGAGCGTATGCTGGTCAAAGCTGGGTACGGTGGAGGAATAGAGCGAGAACTGCGCGCGGTAGCGGGCCATGAGCGCGTCCGGCAGCACCAGATAGCCGATGCGCAGGCCGGGCGCCAGGCTTTTGGCGAAGGTGTTGACATACACCACGCGGCCCGCGCGGTCCAGTTCGCCCAGCGCGGGGATGGGGCGGGAGGCATAGCGGAACTCGCTGTCGTAATCATCCTCGATGATATATCGGTCCGGAGCGGCGGAGGCCCAGCGCAGCAGCTCGAGCCGCCGCGCCGCGGGCATGACCGTGCCGAGCGGGAAATGGTGCGAGGGCGTCAGGTAGACCGCGGAGGCGTCGCTCGCGGCGAGCGCGTCCGCGCGCAGGCCCTGCTTGTCCAGCGGGATCGGGCGCGCCGTGATGCCGTTCACCGCGAAGATCTGGTACAGCTTGCGGTAGCCGGGGTTTTCCAATGCGTACACACGGTCGCGGCCCAAAAGCTGGATGACCAGATGCATCAGGTATTCCGACCCCGCGCCCACCAGAATGTTGTCCGGCGACACGTTGATGCCGCGGAAATCGTACAGGTAGCGGACGATCTCCGCGCGCAGTTCGGCCGCGCCGCAGGGGTCGGTCGCGCGCAGCAGGCGGTCGGAGTATTCGCTCAGCACGCTGCGCGACAGGCGCGCCCAGGTGGAAAACGGGAAGCAGCCGTTGTCCACGATGTTGGTGCGGAAATCATAACGGCAGGCCTGCTCCGGCGCGTCCCGCTGCGGCGCCTGCGCAGCCGCAGCGTGGGACGGGGCGGCCGGCACAGCGAGCTGCCGCTGCACAAAATAGCCGCGCCGCGGCTCGGAGGTCAGATACCCCTCGGCCAGAAGCTGACTGTACGCGGTTTCGACCGTGATCTGGCTGACGCGCAGGTTGGCGGCGAGCTGCCGTTTGCTGGGCAGGCGTTCGCCGCCTGCGAGCGTGCCGGACATGATATCCGCGCGCACCGCGCGGTAGAGCTGTTCATACAGCGGGGTTTTTGCATGTGGATCGAGATGATAGGTGAGCATGGAACCTCCTTGCAGGGTGTGGCCAAAAGCGGGCTTATTTGGCCGCCGCGAATGCGGCGGCTTCTGTTATCCAGCCCAGCAGCTCCGCATCGAGCTGCGTCTCGTCCGAGAGCAGCAGATGGTGCGTCCACCGGTTGGGGTACGGCTCGACCGCCATCCAGATGCGCGGTGAGGGTATCCGGTACGACAGCCCGAAGCTGACCACGACAGACGGCTCGCTGACCTTGCGGCGCGGCAGGGAGACAAACGCAAACCCGTGCCGGTTTTCCAGCGTGATCTGGCTTTTCAGCACGCGGATATGGGTATCCGGACAGGCGGCCAGCACCTTGTCAGCAAAAGCCTGGTACAGTTCAAGCTCGCGCGGGCGGCGGTCAAAAAACCGCAGCGCATCCATCGCAGAAAAATCCGGCATAGCAAATCCCTCCATACTGGCATTGTTATCTTTACAATACCAGTGCAGAGGGATAATGTCAATGATATATACGGTTACAGAACATGGTAGTGCGGGATGATATCCTCGTACCGGCCGTCCTTCCTGCGGAAGCCGCCGGGGATGACGCCGAGCTGCACAAAGCCGAGCCGCCGGTACAGCGCGAGCGCGGGCGTGTTGGTGCGGACGACCGCGTTGAACTGCAACACACGGAAGCCAAGGTCCCTGGCGGTTTCCATACAGTGCCGCACGAGCGTCTCCCCGATATGATGCCCGCGCAGCCCGCTTTTTACGGCATAGCTCGCATTGCAGATGTGGCCGCACCGGCCCACGTTGTTGGGATGCAGGATGTAAAGGCCGACGACCTGGCCGCTCTCCTGATCGACCGCAACACCGGTAAAGGACTGCCCGCTGAAAAACGCCAGACCGGAGGGAAAATCGAGCGTTTCGGTCTGCGGGAAAGCCATGCCCTCCTCGACGACCTCGTTCCAGATTTCGACCGCCGCCGCATTCAGCGACGGCTCGAATTTTTTGACAATGATATCCACGGTGAAGCCTCCTTTTGGCAGTGTGCGGATACGGCGGTCAGACCAGCCCGAGCACGCGTACGATGTACAGCAGTACGGTCAGCGTTACCGCGCTGAACGCGGTGGTCATAACAACGATGGAGGAGGCGAGCTCCGCATCCCCGTGCAGCTTCTTCGCCATAACGTAGCCGGCCGGAGGGGCGGGTGTGCCAAGCATAATCAGGATGGTCACAAGCGCCTGCCCGCGGAAGCCCATCCAGACCGCAACCGGCAGGAACACGACCGGCAGGCCGACCAGCTTGATGAACGACGCAGCCGAGGTCGGTACGATCTTCTTGAGTGCTTTGGCGCCCTCAAAGCTCGCGCCGATGCTGAGCAGGGCGAGCGGCGTGGCGCAGTTTGCCAGCGCGTCGAGCGTTTTGACCACCATGGCGGGGAACTCGACCTGCAGGAAAGAGAACGGCAGCGCGATCAGGATGCCGAGGATGATGGGGTTGGTGACTACACCGTGAAGCGTGCGGCCCGCAAGCCCCTTTTTCTGAGAGGGTTCGGCGGCGCTCAGCGTGAGCGCAACGACCGAGAAAATATTGAACAGGGGTACGCTTGCCAGAATCATCAACGGCACCAGGCCGGCGTTGCCGTAAAGGTTTATCATAAAAGCCATGCCGAGGATCGCCTGCGAGCCGCGGAAAGCACCCTGGGTGAACGCGCCAACCATGGCCTTTTCGGGCAGCAGCAGGTTCGCGCCCGTCCAGATCACGAAGAACGAGAGCAGCGTCGCGCAGAAGCAGAACAGGAAAAAACGCAGGTCGAACTGCTCGGCGATGCTGTTGGAGGAGATGCTGCGGAAAAGCGAAATGGGCAGCAGCAATTTGAACACCAGGTTGTCCATATCCTTCATCGTGGCGGGGGAGAGAAAATGCCAGCGCTGCAGCACCTTGCCCAAAATAATCAGGACAAAAATCGGTACGGTGGCGTTGAGGCAGAAAATCAGGTTATCCATTTGCGGCGCCCCCCATTCCGGCCTCTTCCTGCTGGAAGAAGTCCTGCAGCTTTTCCAGGCTCTGCGCCAGAATAGCAGCCTGCTCGGGCGAGAGCGTGTCCATGACCGACGCGATCATGCGGTCGTGGAACGCGCGGTGGTATTCGTAAGCCGCGCGGCCTTTGTCGGTGAGCGTGACGTTGACCACACGGCGGTCGCTTTTGTCGCGCGAGCGCCGCACGAGATCCTTTGCCTCCAGCTTGTCGCAGGCCACGGTCAGGGTGGCCAGCGTGACGCCGATTGACCGCGCGACCTCGCTCATACGGATCGGCTCAAGCGCGCCGATTTTTTCGATGATATGGATCTCTGTGATCGAGACCGCGCTGCCCAGGCCGTCCGCCATGGCGCGCTCCTCGATTTTATTGATGCGGCCGAACATATCGACCAGAAAGGAATTGAGCTGCTCTGCGCTGGCCATCTATGCACCGCCTTCCCATCAGTTACTTATACTAACTAAATATTAGCATACCAAAACAAAAAAAGCAATAAAAAGGGCTTCCCTTTTAGATGAACACCGATAAGGAAGTTTGGAAAACAAACTAACTTAACGGCTGACAAACAGGTTTGCAAACAGAAACAGAGAGTTTACCATTTTCAAAGTGGTCGGCTCTCTGTTTTTCTATCTCCGCATTGTTACGCAGTAGAACCTCATTTTTGAGGGAAAAGGTATAAATCCCTTACCTTTGATATTTTTGTGTCTGTAAGCCGCTTAAATCAAGGCTTTTTCGCCCTCTACTGCGTAACATTACTATGGCAATTCATATTGCTGTTCGCGCGAAACGAAATCTATGTGTCATTCCGGCTTCCGGTGTTGGATTACCCGATATTGGATTTTCCGACATCGGGTAATCCGACGTCGGAAAATCCAACGCAATTAAATAAAGATATATAAAGTAAAGATTAAATAATTACGGATTTAATCAAATACCTATTCCTTTCCTTTCCGTCTCTTAATGTTTCCTTTACCCATAAGCTGCCGGAATGGAAGCGAAAGGAATCGGAAATATAGAAGTATTATCAGTTGAGAAATTCCACAATTCATAGAGAGCGCAAGCGGTCTATCCGATTGCGCTCTTGATTACCACATAGCAAGGACAGGGAAAACCGTCAAGGACGCGCAAGCGTGCATTTTATCCTTGACGGCTTTCTCTGGCTTTGCTACTCTCTACCTGTCAAAACGAAATTGCAGGATAGCTTTGATAAGCTGCGCTTTCAAACGGTCTTGAATATCGTCGTTGATATGTCCCTGGTATTTGGATAGATACTTAATGCGCGGACTGTAATGCTGTAAAACAACTTCAATCGCTTCCGGCTCTCCGGCGACTGCTTTTTCAATGACTTCAAAGGGTATCAGCTTTTTGTTCCTCATGTTCTAATCTCTCCATTTCTTTTCGTAGCTGTTTTAATGCCGCTAACTTCCAGTAATTCGCTGTGCTTCTGTTCCTTCCATACTCTTTTCCGATTTGAGCGTCGGTGTAACCGAAGAAAAAGTACAGAAATAAAACATTGCGTCTTTGCTCGGTTAATTTCAATAGTGCATCGGCTAACCGCTTACTTGCGACAACAATCTCTTGTCCTTTCAAAACAAAAACAGTCGGTTGGTCGTATTGCTCAAAATAAGTATCTGTTGTGAACGCTTCAAACGACGTTTCAGACATCAAGTATTCAAGCGATACTTCCCGTTGTTGTTTTCGTCCGAAATCACGATAAGCAGTCATTGCCGCATTGTGGAGAACCACCTTACAAAAAGCGGCAAAAGCATACTCGATATGCTCTTTGTATTCCTCCGAATAAATCATCTAACTCACCCCCTTTCTTCCCAGTAGGGGGTATTACAACAAACGCCCATGCAGTCATAAAACCACATAGGCGTTTGGTAATATGAGTTATTTAAGCGTGTAGAATGATATGTGTGTTCATATTGATAACCGGAATATCCCGTTTTATGGAATAGGCTTTTTTAATGATTGAAGAATTTTAACGATATAGAAAAAGGATATGACGATACCTCCTAATGTCTGCATTTGATACCGCCATATCCTTAAAAATGGTTGAATACACCCCACCCAATCTGCTTTTATTAAGAGGAAACGGCGGCTGGAACCGTTATTTCCATACCGCCGTTCAATCTTATTGTATACAGTCTGCAAAAACCGAAACGACGGTATTTGTGTACTGTGTGAGAATGATATGTTAGTTATTTCCTATGTTTTGTAAATATGCTTCGATTGTTTGTACGGCTCCCTCGATACCAATTTTTGATGTGTCGATTGCAAAATCGAAACTTTCAATACTTCCCCATTTGCAGGTATTATAATGATTAAAATGGAAACTTCGTTTTCTGTCATTTCTGCGTATTGTGTCGATTACATTTTCCGAAGTACAGTTATAATACTGAATCGCTCGAAGCGCACGAAACTCGTTATTTGCATAAATAAAAATGCGAACACAATTCGGTAGACTGCGTAAAATTTCTCCTGCACAACGTCCAATCATAATACACGCTCCTTGTGTTGCAAGTTCTCGTATGACTTCGGACTGTGCGTAATATACCTTGTCTCCTGGTGGTGCAATATAAGGTGTATTAAAACCTGTGATTTGCCCCATAGCAATAGAATAAATCATACTATTTTGAGCGTTTTCATCGTTACTTTCAATCAGTTTTCTATCAAGTCCGCTTTTTTCCATGCTTTGCGTAATAAGTTCCTTATCATAAATTGGAATATTATATTTTTCCGCAAGGCGACGACCTATCTCATGACCGCCGCTTGCAAACTGTCGGCTGATACACACAATTTTATTCATGTTAATCCTCCTTTCTCGGGTTAAAAGATTTGCCTGCCACTATTGAAATCTCTTTTATCATAGGCAGAATGAGTAAAGCACAACATAAAAGTGATAGATAGTCGGCTATTACT